>NZ_BAABDL010000051.1:0-48934 GCF_039539605.1 Amphibacillus indicireducens
CTGGCATTCACTTTTGGCAATTTAATGGGCAAATCACCTATAAAAAATCAAGTTATGAATAATGCAGGATAAAGAATATTCATTTCTTTCTTCAATTTTTTTGCAAGATGGTCGACAACTTTACCGGCGTATAACCGATACGCTTCTGTTTCAGTTCCAAATACCGAAATTAATCCTCCATCAGAAATCATCAATAAATTAGTGATCTCACTATTTGATTCATAATTTACCTCATAAGTTAAATTGATGTCAATTACATCGTCAAGATTAAAGCTGTAATCTTTAACAACTTGATTAAGTAAATCGAGATAATGATTAATATCTGTTTCTGACGGTCGATGAGACAATTTCTCTGGTCGCACTAATTTTTCCACTGATGTTAAGAGCAATTTACCCTTGTCTGGAACCAGTGTAACGTAAGATGCTCTTTGAATATCATTAAAAGTTAGAATCCGTTTAATTGGAGGTGTAGCCGTATTAAGGTAGATTAACGTTTTTTTATTGATTGTTTGAGGAAGTGTTTGTTTTTGATCGGTTAAATCAAGTTTACGGATTCGATTAAAATTTTTCCCCGTCGCGTTGATCATTCTCCGAGCGTAAATCGACACTGAATCTCCATTGATCTGATCCTCTGCTTTAACACCAATGATTTGATTATCTTGATCATAAATAAATTGAATCACTTTCAAATAATTTACACTGTCTGTTCCGAGTTGACTTGCTTGTTTAATCAATTCAATTGCCATTAATGAGCGATTGATTAAGCCACTTTCAAATAAAAATCCTCGCTCCAAATGTCTCAGATTGACGAGTGGTTCAAACTGCTGAATATCTTTAGCACGCACGACTTGAGTAGTATCATTTGTCTGTCTTTTTCTAAATGGAAATAGTAAACTTCTATTAATCGTCGTTAAATTTTTTAGATCAAGGTCACCGCGATATTTGACATACATACCTGTTGTATGTTGATATAATGCTGAAAAATTTGTTGCGATTGTTTCTTTCTCTACTTCTAAGTCTTTCCATGTTTTATAATAGTAATCACCTTGCTCAAAACTCAACATACTTTGGCGATACGAACCGCCAGAGCCAAAATCAGCCATCTCTAACAAAGCGGTAGCCATTCCTCGTGTTGTTGCATCAAGTGCAATACTCGCTCCTGTTAGACCGCCACCAATAATTAAGACATCATATGTTTTTTGTTTTAAAGCTTGTAACGTCTCTTCTCGATTTCGATTGGACAATTTCATCTCTTTGCCCCCCTATACAATCTTACAAAAAATACATCCTATATTGATACTTAGACAATTGTCAATCAAACTTTGACTGATTTTTTTGTTCGATTTCTTCTTTCGTATAAATGACACGCATCGGGTTTCCACCAACGAAACTACCAGGCTCAACATCTTTTGTGACAACCGTACCGGCAGCAACTGTTGCACGATCACCAATCGAGACACCTGGCAAAATCGTACAATTTGCTCCTATCATCACTTGATCACCGATCTTTATATCACCCAGACGGTATTCATCAATTAAATACTCATGGGTCAATAACGTCGTATTGTAACCAATTACTGAGTCGTTACCAACCGTAATTCGTTCAGGAAACATTAAATCAACCATCACCATTAAAGCAAAAGCTGTTTTGTCGCCCACTTTCATGTTTAGAAAATTTTTATACAGCCAATTTTTCATTGGTAACCATGGCGTGTAACGTGCGAGTTGGATAACTAGAAAATTTTTAACGACCTTTAAAAATGAGACTGTTTTATACATTTGCCAAAGCGCATTCGAGCCTTCAACTGAATGGCGTTCGGTTTTACGCATTTAATCCACCTCTAATATGTTCAATAAGTCTGCTAGTTCTTCTAGCATATAATCTGGTTTTAATGCTTCTAACGTTTCTCTTCCTTTAATAGCCCATGCAACACCTGCTGTTTTCGTCCCAGCATTTTGTCCCGCTTCAATGTCATGATAGTTATCCCCAATCATCAGTGCATTGTCTACCGTTTCGCCAAGCGCTTCAAGTGCTTTAAAAATGGGTTCTGGATCAGGTTTGGCATTTTCAACCTCTGTTAAGCCAATGACAACATCAAAATACGGCGCGAGTCCTGTAATCTCTAAGCCTAGGCGTGCATTTTCTGTTATTTTCGTCGTAACAATTGCTAATTTATAGCCTTTTTCGTGAAGCTTCTTAATTGTGTCGACAACAGTTGGATATGGGTGAACAAAGCCCTCGTGATTACTCATGTTATGCTCAATATATGTAGCCATCATTTCCTCAGCCTGGTTCGGATCAATTTTTTTCATTGACTCGATTAGTGGTGGTCCAATAAAAGGTAAGACAGCTTCTTTCGTATACGTTTGCCCTGTATGTTTTTTGATTGTAAACAGGAAAGATTCGATAATTAATGGGTTTGTATCTATCAATGTTCCATCTAAATCAAACAATAGTGTATCTATTTTCAATGCATTTCCCCCTAAAATTTCTAACTACCTAAAGCCTTTGTACTTGAGTACCATCATCTGAAGACACTTCACTTTCCGTCAGGATGGCGACTTCTGTAGAAACAGATCTCTTTGATAGAACGATAATCGTAGTCCCAGTACCGCTCTGAAAATTCTTATTGTGTAGATTAAAACTGCCAGGTCTTGCGCGTCCATCCGGAGTGAAGTCACGGTGCCGCCTACAACTCAATTGTTCATCTATTAATTTAATCAAGGATTATAAAATTTACTAAACAACCTGCTAATTTGGTTGAAATCAGCAGGTTGTTCGATCAGATCTTTTTACCGTTATATCGAACGTTTACTTGATCGGATTTTCGGCGATAAATAATAAAGATAATACCAACAACAACAGTTAAAATAGAGATGAATTGTGCTGTTCTAATTGTATCACCAAACATATACAAACTATCTGTTCTCATCCCTTCAATGAAAAATCGACCAACTGAATACCAGATCAGGTAATTAATAAACACCTCTCCACGCAAAGGATTGCGACGTCTTAACCATAGTAAACCAACAAAAACGAGCATGTTCCACAGAAATTCGTATAAAAAAGTTGGGTGATACAACACATCATCAATCACCATTTGATTTTCAATAAAATCAGGTAAGAAACGAATAAAGTTTTCATAAGCCGCCTGTGACACCTCGCCACCACGCGCCTCCTGATTCATAAAGTTACCCCAACGACCAATCGCTTGACCAATAATAATACTCGGTGCAGCGATATCAACGAGCTTCCAAAAAGGAACTTTCTTTCTGTAAGAAAAAATGATACCCGTGGCGATTGAACCAATCAACGCCCCGTGAATCGCGAGTCCACCTTCCCAAACGGCAAAAATGCTCCACCAAGGCTTACCGACATAACGGTGCCATTCAAAGATCACGTAATAGAGACGAGCACTTAAAATCGCAATCGGCAGCGCCCATAACAACAGATCACCAAATGTATCTTCAGGTAAGTTTAATCGTTCGCCTTCCTTATTTGCTAATAATAAGCCAACGATTACACCTGTTACAATAAAAATCGCATACCAGTAAATTGTTATTGGACCGAATTCAAAAAAAACTGGGTTTAGTGGTGCATTTAATAGCGTCAAAACAAATCCTCCTTCTAACTATTCCGACCTGATTCCATTTTCTAAATTCTCTTTTTCCTTTTCAATCATCTCTGTTAATCGATTTGAAAACTCTTCAGCCGCATTGACACCAAGACGCTTCAAGCGGAAGTTCATCGCAGCGACCTCGATAATGACCGCCAAGTTTCGCCCTGGACGGACAGGTAATGTTGTTTTCGGAATTTCAACATCGATAATTCGAATTAACTCATCATCAATTCCAATCCGATCATACTGTTTTTTCTCATTCCAAATCTCTAAATTAATCACATAATCAATTTCTTTACGTGACCGAACAGCACTTGCGCCAAAGAGTGTCATAACATTAATAATTCCTAGTCCTCTAATTTCAAGTAAATGTTCAATCAGTTCAGGTGAGCTCCCGATTAAACGGTCATAATCCTCTTGACGGATTTCAACACTATCATCAGCTACAAGACGGTGACCCCGCTTGACCAATTCAAGAGCCGTCTCACTTTTACCAACACCACTTTGTCCAGTAATCAAAACACCGACACCATGAATATCAACTAACACACCATGCATCGTCGTAAATGGCGCAAATTCTGCTTCTAAAAAATTTGTTAATCGACTGACAACACGTGTCGTTTTATATGGTGAACTCAGTAATGGAACATTTGATTTATTACATTGATCGATCAGTTCCTGTGGCGCTTCTAATCCTCGGGTAATGACGATACAAGGCGTCACATTTGTACAGAGCCGTTTTGAACGATCAATTCGCTCTTGTTCAGATAACTCATTCAAATAAGATATTTCAGTTTTACCCAAAACTTGAATTCGCGCTTTTGGATAATAACGAAAATAACCCGTTAATTCAATCCCTGGGCGTGAAATATCACTCATAACAAACCCTCGATCAAGCCCATCATGCCCTGCAATAATTTCTAAATTAAACTGTTTAACTAAATGTTTTGTTTGTACTTTTGACATCGGATTTCCCTCCATCTATCCTCATCGGCTAGAAAGCTAGTTTGTCTTTTCATTGTAGCACTTATTAGACATTTACGCACGAAACTCGCGCTAGAAAAAGACAATTAACCTTGTGTTTTTTAAAATCAACTATTTAAATAATTTTTTCCACTTTGACCCAACCCCGTACCGCATTAATAAACCAGATTTCGTCAGCCTTTTTCAAGTCTTCTTTACGCAAGATTGCTTCATTAACTATTCCTTGATCAAGTAACGTTTGTCGAAATACGCCCGGCAACAAACCTGAATCAACGGGTGGTGTCACATACTGACCAGCTATTTTTAATACTAAGTTGCCAATAGTAAACTCCGTCAACTCACCCTGCTCATTCCACATTAACGTTGAAAAATTATCCTGCTCGTCAATCGATAATTCATCGTACTGACTTCTAATCGTTGTTTTGTGATATAAAAATGGATTATCCCGACAAATCGGCATATCAGCTAAATACGCATTAACCGACGCATCGGTAGGGAACACCTCTTCAGCATTTAATTGAACTTCACCATGATGATCTAACAATAAACGAACTTTATAATCTTTTGTTGAAAAATTTTCCCCAAAGATTATCAGTTGTTCACGTATGGATTGCTCATCGAAAGGATAGTCAAAGTATTCAGCTGAGTCTGCTAATCGATTCAAATGATATGTTAAATATGGGTACTGGTGATCTGATAAACGTAACGATTCAATTAGAGAAAAAGAGCGTCTTTTTTTAGTTAGAAAAGCAGCTTTCGTTTCGATCTCTGCATACTCTTGTTCAGCTTCTGATCCTGCTGTAATTCCACCACCAACACCATATGTAGCTTGGTTTTTTGCTTGATTAATCACAACGGTCCGAATCGGCACATTAAACACAGCTTCGCGATCTGGCGTAATGTAGCCAATTGCTCCACAATACACTTCTCTTGCTGACAGTTCTAGTTCATCAATCAATTTCATCGACGCTAGCCGAGGTGTACCTGTAATGGATCCACATGGGAATAAGGCTGTGAACCAATCAATGATTCGGCTGTTTTCTTTTAATTCAGCAGTTACTGTTGACGTCATTTGATGTAAGGTCGGATACGTTTCAACTGTTAACTGTTCTGGTACTTTGACTGATCCGGGCTTGGCAATCTTACTTAAATCATCTTTTAAAACATCGACAATCATTAAGTTTTCAGCGCGTTCTTTAGCTGAATTTAATAAATTAGCTTTATTTTGCTGATCTTCAACTAATGTTCGGCCACGTTTAATTGTACCTTTCATCGGTCTTGTTGTTACTTTATCTTGACTCACTTTGAAAAAGAGTTCTGGAGAAGCCGATAAAATCTGAAAATGCCCAATATCTAAATAAGCACTATACGAAGCTTGTTGATTTTCTAGTAATTGTTGATAAAAGTGATAGGAGTCACCACTGAATTGATTGATTAATTGAGTGGTAAAGTTAATCTGTCCTGTATCACCACGATCAATTGCAGCTTTAATTGTTTCAATCCGATCAAAATACTGTTGCTTCGTCATCGTCGGTTGCCAATTTGAAATTGTATAAGCTGTCTTTGATTTTTTAAGGTTCAATTCAACAGGCTGATCAAAACTGGCAAACCACATCAGTGGCATTTCTAATTGCTTGTTTGTGCGATAGTTTGGCTCAAAAGCTTGAGCCGCTTCGTATGATAAATAGCCAGCAAGATATTTACCTCGCTTATGCTCAAGCTCAAGCTGTTCAAGCAATGGGATCACTTGATCAATTTGATCGGTTGTAAAGATGCGATTTGGATTTGTAAATTGAAGTGGCGCTTGCTCTTCCTTCTGAGTTTCAAAATCAAATCGCAATAAAATTTCTTCCATCCTGCACCTCGTTTCTGATTACTCAACTTTCGCAGTTATATTTTTAGCCTATAATTAGATTGATTAATGATGGCATTGCTTTGCATTATCGGAATTGACTTAATTACTTAACTGTGGACAAAACACGAATAATTTTGCTGTTGGACCCGTGATTTCCACTCTGGGTGGACGCGTTCCGTGGGCCCGAAGCCATCACTAAGAAAAGAAGCTGCTTTTCGGAACGAATAAACTCTCTAACTAATGATCTACTATTAAATTCCCTTTATTCACAAGTGAAGTCAACATGGACAATGAACAACTCATCCGCTTTGTCACTTTGCGGTTATCTACACATTTTAGTCTGCGAAAGTAGAGTTACTACAAATATAATTAATTTGTTTATCCTCAGTTTATTTTAACTTAAAAAGAGCTATCACAAAAGTAATCTTTTGGATAGCCCTTAATTTCTTTGTTATTTTTTTAGTAATGGATCTTTCACGAGCTTATTTAAGATTAAATTAATCACTGATAAAACAATCGCTGCTAGGATTGCCACACCAAAGCTATCAATGACAAAATCTGATCCTATTAACGCCTGAGTTAGCATCAATGTGACCGCATTGATCACAAAGGTAAATAGACCGAGAGTTAGCAGATTAATCGGTAGTGTAAAGAGCAGTAAGATCGGTTTGACGACTGCATTCAAGATCGCCAAAATTAAACTGGCGATGATTGCGACAGCAAACGACTCTAAATGAAAACCAGAAAAAACTTTAGCAACAAGTAACAGGGCAATAGCATTTAAAACTAAAGATAATAGTGCGCGCTTCATCCGTTATACACATCACTTTTCGGGATGATCACGGCAGCTGCAACATAGATTGCAGTCGGTGCAATACCAGCAGTTAATATCCAAAAAACAGCATAAATTAAACGTACAATCGTTGGATCGAGTCTAAAGTACTCTGCGATCCCACCTAGCACACCCGCCAACATGTAGTTTTGATTTGAACGATACAATTTTTTTGACATTTAACACTCTCCCGTTTATTTTATTTCAGCTTGTTCAACAAGATCAGCCATCCGTTTCCGATCGCGTTCTAAAATTGGTTTCAAGTAATGCCCTGTGTATGATTTTTCTACTTCTGCAACTTCTTCAGGTGTTCCCGTTGCAACAATCGTTCCACCTTGATCGCCACCTTCAGGGCCAAGATCAACGATATAATCTGCAGCTTTAATCACGTCTAAATTATGCTCAATTACGACAACTGTGTTGCCACTTTCAACTAATCTTTGGAGTACTTCTAACAGACGTTCAATATCTGCTGAGTGTAGCCCAGTTGTTGGTTCATCTAAAATATAGAGTGTTTTTCCATTTGATCGTCTGTGTAATTCACTTGCTAATTTAACGCGTTGGGCCTCACCACCTGATAAAGTAGTTGCAGGCTGACCTAATCGAATATAACCTAAACCAACATCATCAATCGTTTGCAATTTCCGAGTAATCTTAGGGATATTTTTGAAAAATTCTAATGCTTCTTCGATTCGCATATTTAAAATATCAGAAATGTTTTTCCCTTTATACTTTACTTCAAGCGTTTCGCGATTATAACGTTTTCCATGACAAACTTCACATGGCACATAAACATCGGGTAAAAAGTGCATTTCTATTTTAATGATACCATCACCACGACAGGCTTCACAACGCCCACCTTTAACGTTAAAGCTAAAGCGACCTTTTTTATAGCCTCTTACTTTTGCCTCATTTGTTTGGGCAAAAACATCGCGAACATCATCAAATACACCCGTATAAGTTGCCGGATTTGATCGTGGTGTTCGACCGATTGGTGATTGGTCGATATCAATGACTTTTTCTAAATGCTCAATTCCTTTAATCTCTTTGTGTTTACCTGCTCTTTTCCGTGCACGATTCAGCGTAGTAGCCAATTTTTTATGCATCACTTCATTGACTAAACTACTTTTTCCTGAACCTGAAACACCTGTAACCGTCGTAAAGACACCGACTGGAATTTTTACATTAACATCTTTTAAGTTGTTTTCAGCCGCGCCAATAATTTCAATGAATCGATCATCTGGTTTACGGCGTTCTGGCGGAAGTGGAATGAATTTTTCACCAGATAAATACTTCCCTGTTAATGATTTTGACTCTTTAATAATTTGCTTTGGTGTTCCTGTTGCAACAACTTCCCCACCATGTTCACCTGCGCGTGGCCCGATATCAATGATATAATCAGCCGCAAGCATCGTGTCCTCATCATGTTCAACGACAACTAGCGTATTGCCTAAATCACGCATCTGTTTTAATGTATGAATTAGGCGATTATTATCACGCTGGTGCAAGCCGATTGATGGTTCATCAAGCACATAAAGTACCCCTGTTAGAGCGGAGCCAATTTGCGTTGCTAGTCGGATCCGTTGCGCTTCACCACCAGACAGTGTCCCTGCCATTCGATTTAAAGTTAAATAATCTAACCCAACGTTCTCTAAAAAGACGAGTCGGTCTTCAATTTCAGCTAAAATTAACCGAGCAATTTCCATTTCCTTTTCAGTTAAGTTTGCTTTTCTGAGAAAATCAAGGCCTTCCTTGACAGAGCGTTCCGTGAATTGGCCGATGTGATTACCTTCGATCAAGACAGATCTTGCTTGTTCATTTAAACGGTGCCCATTACATGCAACACATGCTTTTTCGACCATATACTTCTCCATCTGTGTTCGTGTGTAGTCAGATGAAGTATCGTGGTATCGGCGCTCGATATTATTTAAGACACCTTCAAATTGAATGTCTGTGTTCCTCGTCATGCCATAATCATTCTGGTAACTAAAATGAATCGTTTCCTTACCACCGCCGTGTAAAATTTTATTCAACTGTGTCTTAGGTAGATCCTTAACTGGCACATCCATATCAATTCCGTAATGTTTACAAACACTTGCAAGGAGTTGCGGATAATATTGTGAACTCGTCGGTTGCCAGGCAAGGATTGCTCCTTCATTTAAAGTTAAACTCTTATCAGGAATAACTAAGTCAACATCGACTTCAAGCTTATGTCCTAGACCGTCACATTTTTCACAAGCACCATATGGGGCATTAAATGAAAATAGACGTGGTTCAAGTTCGCTAATTGAAAAACTACAAATCGGACAAGCATGATGCTCATTGAATCTTAATTCTTCTACATCAATCAAATCAACAATCGCTTGACCATCACCTAACTTTAAGGCTGTTTCGAGCGAGTCAGACAACCTTGAGCTGATACCATCTTTAATGACAATTCGGTCAATCACCACATCAATGTCATGCTTTTTATTTTTCTCTAGTTTGATTTCATCTTCAATTTCAACCAATTCGCCATTGACACGTAAGCGAATATAACCTTCTTTTTTCAAATCGTCAATGAGTTTAACATGTTCACCTTTACGACCTGATACGACTGGTGCTAAAACTTGCAACCTCGTCCGGTCTGGATATTCTAAAATCCGATCGACCATTTGTTCAATCGTTTGAGAAGTTATTTCAATTCCATGATTAGGACAAGTTGGCCTTCCGACCCTAGCAAATAGAAGTCGTAAATAATCATAAATTTCGGTTACTGTTGCCACGGTTGAACGTGGATTATTACTAGTCGTTTTTTGATCAATCGAGATCGAAGGTGATAAACCAGTGATCGAATCAACATCAGGCTTGTCCATCTGTCCTAAAAACTGACGGGCATAGGATGATAATGACTCAACATATCGTCTTTGTCCTTCTGCATAAATTGTATCAAAAGCAAGTGATGATTTACCTGAACCTGATAATCCCGTTAAAACGACAAGTTGATCTTTTGGGATCTCAACATCGATGTTTTTTAAATTATGTGTCCGAGCACCCTTAATCGAGATTTTTTTCTTTGTCAAAATTTTCACCCTTCCGCTTTCAATTCAAAAACAAGGTCTCTTAATTCGGCTGCCTTTTCAAAGTTTAAATCTCGGGCTGCCTGTTTCATTTCTTTTTCCATTTTTTCGATCACTTTTTTCAGTTCTGATTGAGTCAGTTTAGATAGATTGAGTTGCTCTTTCGGATAATCTAAAGCTTCTTCTGCAACTTTAGTCGCTCGAATCACATCACGGACTTCTTTAATGATTGTTTTTGGTGTAATATGATGCTTTTCATTATACGCTTGTTGGATTTCACGTCGGCGTTCAGTTTCATCAATTGCCTTTTTCATCGAATCTGTGATCCGATCAGCATACATAATTACCTGTCCAAATTCATTTCGAGCAGCTCGTCCCATCGTTTGAATTAACGAACGTTCCGAGCGTAAGAACCCTTCCTTGTCCGCATCAAGAATGACGACTAATGATACTTCAGGCAAGTCAAGCCCTTCTCGAAGTAAGTTAATTCCGATTAAAACATCATATTTTCCTACTCGTAGATCACGAATGATTTCAATTCGTTCAAGTGTTTTAATTTCCGAGTGTAGATAAGCAACTTTCATGCCAATTTCTTTTAAATAATCGGTTAAGTCTTCAGACATTTTCTTCGTCAATGTCGTGACAAGCGTTCGCTCATTTTTAGCGACTCGTGCGTTAATTTCTTGAATTAAATCATCAATTTGACCATCAATTGGTCGAACATCTACTTTTGGATCAAGCAATCCCGTCGGACGAATGATTTGTTCAACCATTTCCGGTGTATGTTCTAATTCATATGGACCAGGAGTCGCGGAAATATAAATCAATTGGTTTGCTTTCTGTTCAAACTCATCAAATTTTAATGGGCGGTTGTCCAATGCAGACGGTAATCGAAAACCATGATCGACAAGAACTTGTTTTCTCGCCTGGTCACCATTGTACATTCCCCGAATTTGCGGTAAAGTTACGTGCGACTCATCGACAACAATTAAAAAGTCATCTGGAAAGAAATCAAGCAAAGTATACGGTGTTGAACCTGGCTCACGTAACGTTAGGTGGCGTGAATAGTTTTCAATTCCTGAGCAAAAGCCCATTTCATCCATCATTTCTAAGTCATAGCGTGTCCGTTGTTCAAGACGCTGAGCTTCTAACAATTTATCATGATCACGAAAGTATTTAAGCTGTTGTTCAAGTTCCGCTTCAATATTTTTCATCGCAATTTTTAACTTATCTTCCCCGGTAACGAAGTGTGATGCAGGGAAAATTGCGATATGTTCTCGATCACCAATAATTTCACCTGTTAATGCATCAACTTCACGAATTCGATCAATTTCATCACCAAAAAACTCAATTCGAACACAATGTTCTTCCCTTGAGGCAGGGATGATTTCGATTGAATCGCCACGGACTCTAAATGTTCCGCGTTGAAAGTCAATGTCATTGCGGGCATATTGAATATCAACGAGATCACGCAATAATTCGTCGCGATCCTTTTCCATATCGACTCGTAAAGACAAGACTTGATTTTTATATTCTTCTGGTGAACCTAAACCATATATACAAGAGACACTAGCAACAACTAAAACATCCTCACGCTCAAATAGAGCTGAGGTTGCCGAGTGTCGTAATTTATCAATTTCATCGTTAATGCTCGCATCCTTTTCAATAAAAGTGTCGGTAGACGGAACATACGCTTCTGGTTGATAGTAGTCATAATAGCTAACAAAGTATTCAACTGCATTGTTCGGAAAAAATTCTTTAAATTCACTGTATAGTTGACCTGCAAGTGTTTTATTGTGTGCGATAACTAAAGTTGGTTTATTAATTTCATTGATAACATTCGACACGGTAAATGTTTTTCCAGTTCCAGTTGCGCCAAGTAGCGTTTGGGCTCGTTTTTTCTGATTAATACCTTTAACGAGTTCTTTGATTGCCTTTGGTTGGTCACCTTCTGGTTTGTAGTGTGATATTAGTTCAAATGTTTGTCCCATCGTTCACGCCTCCATTCTCTCTTTATTATTTTTATTATACTGCAAAACAATTCGAAAAGCGAACAAATATTCGCTGCGTATTAAATTTATTTAGAAAAAACTTGAGGAATCCCTCAAGTTCTTAGTTGTATTAATAAGACTGATTGTATTGGTTGACGTCGAATAGGTCGATTAACCTTACCTCTTTATGTTTGTCAGCAAACCAATTTAGAGCAAATTGATTTTTAAATAATACTAAGAACTGGCCTTCTCGATCTTTAACAAGCATATTACGGTCATCAAACAAATTGACATCGACGGTTTCTTCGTCAAGCCAACGTGGAATCCGCTCTCCGATTGACTCCAAGCTAACTTCTACATTATACTCATGTTTCATTCGATGTTCAAATACTTGATACTGGAGCTCGCCAACGGCACCAAGAATTAAAGACTCATATGGATGACCAGTAAATAATTGGATTGCTCCTTCCTGAACAAGCTGCTCAAGACCCTTTTTAAACTGCTTCGCCTTCATCACATTCTTTGCGGTCACTCGCTTAAATAAATCTGGTGGGAATTGTGGTAATTCATCATATTGAATTAATTCTTTACCATCCGTTAATGTATCACCAATTCGATAATAACCAGGATCATAAATCCCAATAATATCACCAGGATAAGCGACTTCAACAGTTTCCCTTGCTGAAGCAACAAATTGTTGCGTTTGATTCAGTTTAATCGTTTTTTCATTACGCGTTAGTTTAACAGTCATGCCACGCTCAAATCGCCCTGAACAGACTCTTAAAAAAGCAATTCGATCACGGTGAGCGGGATTCATGTTTGCTTGGATTTTAAATATATAACCCGAGAAAGCTTCATGCTCTGGCTGAATCAGTGCGTCAGTCGTTTTTCTTGGCTTTGGATTTGGTGCCATTTCAACAAATGTTTTGAAAAAAGTTTCGACACCAAATGGCGCTAATGCACTACCGAAAAAAACGGGCGTTTGTTCACCTTTTAGCACACGCTCCATCGAGAATGGATCACCTGCTTCATCAAGTAAAGCAAGCTCTTCTTCAGTTTCTTGATAGGTTGCTTGTTTAGTCAAGTCATGATATTGCTCGTGATCTAAAGTATCATACGGAATTAGCTCTTCTTCTTCGTTACCTTTAAATCGAACAAATTGTTCTTGGTAACGATCAAAGATACCTAAAAAGCGTTTCCCCATTCCTGCTGGCCAGTTCATTGGGTATGTTTCGATCTCTAATACTTCCTCAATTTGTTCTAATAATTCAAATGGATCGCGGCCTTCACGGTCAAGTTTATTAATAAATGTAAAAATCGGAATCCCACGCATCTTACATACTTTAAACAACTTAATCGTTTGTGCTTCGATCCCTTTCGTTGCGTCAATAATCATTATTACACTGTCAACAGCAGTCAATGTTCGATACGTATCTTCACTAAAATCCTCATGACCTGGTGTATCTAGTATATTGACGTAGTAACCTTGATAAGAAAAATTCATCACACTCGATGTTACAGAAATACCACGTTGTTTTTCAATCTCCATCCAATCAGATGTCGCAAATTTACCTGATTTCTTCCCTTTAACTGTTCCTGCTGATCGAATTTGTTGACCGAATAGCAATAATTTTTCTGTCATTGTTGTTTTACCCGCATCCGGGTGCGATATAATCGCAAATGTTTTTCGTTTATTTATTTCATCATTTAAATTCATTAGCTAACCCTCTAACCCTTTTATTTTGTCGTTATTGAAAATAGCACACTTCTATTTGTCTTGTCAATTTCTAACTAGTTCGAATTTACCAAGCTTTTAAAGGTTAAATTTGCTATAATAGAGAGATAGAATTTATTCAAGGAGCAGATTATGGCACAATTTTATTTAGACCCTAAAGACATTCTCAAAATAACCGGCCAACGTTTTTATCGACGGGGTGTCGATTTATATAAAAAAGGACGTGTCACTAAACTAACATATAATCAAGTGATTAATTCATGGCGAGCAATTGTTAAAGGTGGCAGTCATTATCAAGTCAGTATCTTTTTCTTTGAAGATGATGATTTAGAAGCTAAATGTGACTGTTCGGCTTACCAGACTCACTACACGTGTAAACATATTGCTGCTGTACTATTAGCAATTTCAAATCATAACTCAGCAATTTCATTTGTTCCCGAGCAAAGGACAGTTGAATTAACCGATCCATTTCCACTTAGAATGATTGATTTATTTGAGACAAACGAAACAGGTTTAATCACAAAAGACACTGAATTAATCGTTCATTATCAACTCGAGGAAAAGCGTCACCGTTTTCTTAAAGAAGCGTATTACGAGCTCCAGTTAAAGATTGGGGAGAGCCAACCGTTTATTGTTAAGGACTTGCCTGCATTCATGAAGGCGATTCAATTTAATGAAGTTCATAAAATTACTGAAACATTTTCATATCGACCGAAAGAGCATTTTTTCGACCCAATTGATTCAGCGTTGTTCGATTTGATTAACCAAGCAATTATTCATGAACAGCTCTATTCACCTGACTTCCCAACAGTTGATAAGCGTACAGTTAGTTTACCACCATTTTTAATTAAATCATTTTTCGATAAACTAGCGTCACGCTCGTTCGAAATTAACAAAGAGGATCAGTCTGTCTTAACTGAACTTGAGTTGCATGAGGATTTACCTAAAATTAATTTTCCGATCACGATTAATGAGGATCAAAGTTTCATAATTAATTTCCAATCGTTGTTTGATTATCAATTTTCTAGCTACTATCAATTACTACAAAAAGGAAAGTCCTTTTATTTCTTAACTGCTGAACAACAAAAGATGCTTGAACAAATTCACACAATCTTGCCTTATCGACAAAAAAATGGTTATCAAATTAGCAAAAGTAAAATGACTCATTTTATTGGTTATGTCGTACCTCAGCTTAAATCAATTGGAGAGGTCACCTTTAGCAAAGAGGCAAAAGAGCAAGTTCAACAGGTACCACTTGAAAGTAAACTTTATCTCGATCTTCAAAAAGATGCTTTAAGTGTATCGGTTGTTTTTCAATACGGCAAAGATAAATTTTTCCCAAATCAATCAATTCCAGAACAAACTAAAGTGCTAGTTAGAGACTTTCAAGCTGAACATAGGCTACTTACCGAACTACAAAAAAGTGGTTTTCGTCTGTTAAATAAGAGTTATTGGTTATTTAATGAGGAAAAGATTTATCAGTTTATTTATCAGTTATTACCTGAATTGATGGAAGAAGTAACCGTTTTTATGACTGACCAAGTTCAAGCGCTTAAAGCTGATCGTGACTATCATTTAGATACAAATATTGAAGTCAATCCGTCCTCTGGAATGCTCGATATTCACTTTAATATTGATGGCATCACAAAGCAAGATGTCCAGGAAGTACTTTATGCATTAATTGAAAAGAAAATGTATCATCGATTACAAAATGGGGCGCTGATTAAGCTAACAGATGACTCATTTCAAGCTTTTCAGACATTAGCTGATGAATTATATTTTAAGAAGAAACAATTAACAGACTCGCGCTTGCAATTATCGCCTGCTAAAGGTCTGCAGCTTGATCATGCTTTAGAAGAAGCGACGATCAATTATTCAGATACGTTCAGTCAATTATTAACGACACTAAAAGACCCAGGTCAGTTCAATGATCAAGTCCCAGATAGATTGAATGCCCAACTAAGAGATTATCAAGTTACAGGCTTTAAGTGGTTTAAATCACTTGCCCGCTACCAACTCGGTGGCGTCTTAGCTGATGAAATGGGACTCGGTAAAACAATCCAAGCAATTAGCTTTATTATAAGTGAAAAGGAGATTGACAATTCCAAACCTGCAATTGTGATTGCACCTGCTTCACTCATTTACAATTGGAAGAAGGAGTTTGAGAAATTTGCTCCCTCTTTGAATGTTAAAGTTGTTGCAGGTACACGCGATGAACGACGAACTATTTTTGCAAGTAATCAACAGCCCGACGTTTGGATCACGTCATACCCATTAATTCGTCAAGATATTAACGTTTATCGCGAGTTTCAGTTCGATGTAATGATTTTAGATGAAGCACAAGCGATTAAAAATCATCTGACTCAAACAGCTAAAGCGACACGATTAATTGAAGCGAAACAGCGATTTGCCTTAAGTGGGACACCGATCGAAAATCGCCTTGATGAATTATGGTCGATTTTCCAAACGATTTCACCAGGTTTTCTCGGTTCAAAACAAGAATTTATTCAATATCCGAATGACTATATTCGTAAAATTACGAAACCGTTTATTTTGCGTCGTTTGAAAACAGATGTGTTACCTGATTTACCAGAAAAAATTGAATTTGAGCAGTATAGTGAGTTAACAAAAGAGCAAAAAGAAGTTTATCTTGCTTATCTGGAACGAATTGAACGCCAACTTGATACAGCTGTTGAAGCTGATCAGTTCAACCAAGAAAAAATTGAAATTCTTGCTGGACTTACCCGCTTACGTCAAATTTGTTGTCACCCTAGTCTATTCTTAGAAAATTATCAAGGTGAGTCAGGCAAACTTGAATTACTGTTGACAATTATTGAACAGTTACGGGTGGAAAACCGTCGGATCTTAATTTTTTCACAGTTTTCGAGTATGTTGAAGATCATCGAGAAAGAACTAAACAAATTGAATTATCAATCCTTCTATTTAGATGGTCAAACACCAATTAAAAATCGCGTTGAAATGGCTGAAGCTTTTAACAATGGTGAACGGGAAATTTTTATTATCTCATTAAAGGCTGGAGGAACCGGTTTAAACTTAACTGGTGCTGATACCGTGATCTTGTTCGATCTTTGGTGGAACCCTGCAGTTGAAGCACAAGCAGCCGGTCGAGCACACCGAATTGGACAGACAAAAGAAGTTGAAGTGATCCGCTTGATTACAGAAGGAACAATTGAAGAAAAAATCTTTCAACTCCAAGAGAAGAAACGGAAGTTAGTTGATGAAATTATTCAACCAGGCGAAACGCTACTTTCTTCATTAAATGAAACGGAATTAAGAGAATTACTAACTTTTGAGCATTGAAAGAAAGAGTGATTATTTCCTAGGAAATAATCACTCTTTTTATGTCGAATTTTTAAACTGATTGCTTCATTCGGTCTTGATGATTCTCGACGAAAATAACACCTAGTTCGTGATGTTCACCTTGATAAAACGCACGCTGGGCAAATCTTAATTCACCACGTTCGTCGATAATATCCAGTTTACAGAAAGCGCGATTGATTTGTAAAGCTTGGTAAAATTCTGTCGGTGTTGCGACAGCTTGACCATTGACCTTTTTAATTGTATCTCCAGGGATCAGCCCAAGTTCGATCGCTGGCGTCCCAGGTAAAATTGCTAAAACCTTTAATCCATTAGGTAATGGACTGAATAATGGGAGTTGCTGTTGATCCTTGATCTTCAAACGGTAAGAAATGAATTCTCGCCCGACAATTGCAACGAGCACTGTTACAAGCGTTAGAATTTTAACGTAATAACTCATTAGCGATAAGGCAACAATTAAAAACCCTAGTAATAATGGATATTCACTATAACGTTTAGCAACTTTGGTTGGTAACCCACCAGCAATCGGAAAATCAAAGCCGATTAAAAAAGGAAAAATAATTAGACCAAACGGAAGCCCATTCCATTCGATAACTGGCCACCAATTAGAGATAAACGATAATGAACCAACCGGCCAAATAAATAATAACGGAATCAGCGCTATTTTTTTGTAACGATGTTGTCCAACAATCTTTCCTCGTGAACTATTAATTAACTCAGGAAACGTTTGATCACGACTAACTGAGCTAATCATTAATGATTCAATGATTAAAAAAATGCCCATTATAGTTGTAAAAACCACCCAATCGATTTGAGTGATTTCATTTTGAAAAATTGGTGGTAAGTATGAGTGATAATACGGTAAAAATAATAGAATGATCGCAGTAAAACCAAAAATATATGCACTTGAAAGCAAAGTAAATCGTTTCGTTAAGGTAAATAAAATTGTCATACAAACAATTCCAGCTAACATCAACGGATGGATGCCAACACCTAAAACCGTCATTCCTATTGAAAGAAGCAATCCGAACACTAGTGATTTCAGCCGCTGACCATACCATTCGTCATAAAGCGGATAAATTTTTCGACCGAATTGTTTTCGTTCACGTTTGATCCGGGAAAGTGATGCAAAGAGTGTAATTAAAATAAACCAATATAATAATGGATTGAATAGTAAACGTATAAATGCTTTACCGATTTCAAGTAACCAATTCTCCATCTTGACAACCCCCACTTGAACAGATTGATAATAATGTTTATCTTAACTCGACAGGTTTCGAATTTTTCGAACAAATTCTTCACATATTTTAACTATACCATAAACACAATTACTTAGGTTTGACTTTTGTGAATTTTGTTTAATTAAAGCGTATAACTATGTAATAAATAAACCGCTCTAATGAGCGGTTTATTGATAGAGTGCTTCAATTGCTTTATCCTTTTGTAAATCATCTTGATCGCTTCTAATTCTTTCAATTACATCTGCCACAATTCGACTGGCTGTCTCTTGATCAAGCTCGCCATTCACAGTCAGCTCTCGATCTGTTTGATAATCTCGGATCGCTTGTTCAGTCTGTTCGCTGAAGTAACCATCTTCACGATCGACTGGATAACCCAAAGCCTCCAGCATGACTTGAGCATAACCAATATTGATGTTCGTATCATCATGACTAAACGTCTCTTCTACTTGAATCGGCGCTGTATAATAATATTCTGGCTGGTCAACCTCGATCGTTGGAGCAACACCAACTTCGTGAATCGAGACACCTTCAGGTGATAACCATTTTAAAATTGTTAACTTAATCGTACTGCCATCACCCAATGGAATCGTCTGTTGGACAGTTCCTTTACCAAAACTATTCCGACCAATAACCTCAGCGTCAATCGTTTCATTTAATGCGATCGCAAGGATTTCAGATGCCGAAGCACTTCCTTCATCAATCAGCACACTCACCGGGTAATCTTTCGGTTCTTCTAGTTCTGAAAAGAAGCGTGTCTTATTATCTTCATTATCTGCAATTTGCATGTAAGGTTGGTCACTCGTAATAAATTGCTTTAAAATTTCTTCTGTTACATCAAGTAGACCACCTGGATTGCCACGTACATCAATCACTAAGCCATCGATTCCTTGATCTTCTAATGAAGCTAACTCTTCTTTAAAACGATTTGCAGTCTGTTCAGCAAATGATGTAATTTGAAGCACACCTGTTTTATGGTCACTTGTTTCAATCAATTCTGCATAAACCGTTTCAAGTGGAATCGTATCACGAACTAAAGTGAATTCAATTAGATCAGGTACACCAGGGCGCTGGATTTCAATCGTCACTTCCGAACCTTTTTCGCCTCTAATTTTGGCTACTGCTTCATATAAATTTAGCCCCTCAACACTTTCGCCATCAACAGTCAATACTTGGTCATTTGGCCTTAAACCTGCCCTTTCGGCTGGTGAATCTTTGATTGGTGCAACGATTGTCACCCGATCATCGACCATGCTTACTTCCGCACCAATTCCTTCAAATGATGATTCAAGTTGTTCATTAAATTGTTCCATTGTTTCTTTATCCATATACTCACTATAAGGATCATTTAAAGTTGCGATCATTCCGCGTACTGCGCCTTCAACCAAATCCTTATTTTCAATTGTTTCGATAAAATTAGATTGGATAATTGTATAGGCTTGAACTACCTTTGGCAATGAGATCGCATCGGTTAAATCATCCAGCATTGCCTCATATTCACCTTCCGATATAGACTGATTCCCTTGATCCGTTTGTTGCTCCTGACCCAAAATTGCCGTTAGCTCTAATACAAAGTACGTTCCCGTCCCTCCAATAATAATAGCTATTCCTAACAAAAGAGCAAACATACTTTTTTTCACATGCACATTATTCACCTCAAATTAGCAAAACCTATAACACACTATCTCGTCAAAACATCGTCTGATCAAGTTTTGCCTGTCCTTTAATTTAACAATTATATCTTTGAGAAATCTCTTGTTTATATAGTGTAACACAAACTAATAATTCAATCAGTAAAAAGAAATTTAAACCTTTAGAAAAAGCATCGCAACAATACGTGCGATGCTTTAATGTTACTTTATGAAGCCCGGTTCTAATCTATTATGGTAAAAATGGCATAGGGTCAATTCCACCGTGCCGAGACCAATGACCATTTTGAATTTCAAAATGCAAATGATCACCAGATGAAATTCCGGTATCACCCATAGTCCCAATTTGTTGTCCTTGACTAACAGCATCTCCAAGACTTACCCCTCGTGAATCTAAATGTGCGTACACAGTTGTTTTATCCATATTAGGGTGATAGATATAAATCACATGCCCATATGAAGAAGAATAAGATGATCGTGTAACATATCCAGAAGCTGCAGCAATAATGGTAGTCCCCTTAGAGTTTGCGATATCAATCCCGTAGTGGAAACCTCCCCCATTGAATTCCCTCCAGCCATACTTAGAGGTTAATCTACCTGCTGCTGGCCAAATGAATGAACCATCTCCCCCACCAGTCAATGGTGGCAGACCCGTGTTATTTGTGTTTTCTTCCTCTTTTGCTAACTGTTCTATTCTTTGTTGTTCTTCTTCCATAAGCTTTTTAATGACACGCTCTTGATCAGCTAACACTTGCCTCTGTTCCTCAATCGACATCGTATATTCTTCTAATTCAGCATATTCATCTTCTAATTCATTCGCAGTTGCAACTTGTGAATCTCTTTGTTGATTCAATTGTGCTTGCAAGTTTGATAGTTCTTGTTGCTGCGCGACTAGAGTTGCCCGTTTACTTTCAACTTCATCTTTCTCGGCATCTAATTTTGCTTTATCAGCAACAAGTTGATCTTTTTTCTCTTCAACCTCGACTTCAGTATCTTCAAGGTCAGATTTATCACGTTCTTGAGAACTCATAATCGTCCGATCAGATTCATGGATTTTCGATACTGCAGTTGCGCGATTAATAAAATCACCAAAACTTTGCGCACCAAACAATACTTGTAAATAGTTTATACTTCCACCGCTATGTTGCATTGAGCGAAGGCGATTTTTAATTAAAACATCGCGTTCTTCTATCCGTTCAATTAATTCTTCAATTTTATTAGCTAATTCTTCCAACTCTGCCTCTGTTGCTTCAATCTGATCTTCTGTTTCAGCTATCGAATTTTCTAATGCTTGTATTTCACCATTCGTTACATTGATCTCTTCTTGTTTTGAAGCGATATTTGATTCAGTAGCAAAGATTTCACCATCAAGTTGATTAATTTTTGCTTGCACTTTAGCTTGTTGCTGCTCATTTTCTTTTAGTTTCGATTGTGCATCACTTTCTTCTGAGTTAATCGTTGATCGTTCATCCTTCAACTCTTGCAATTCTTTTTCTAACTCAGCAATACTTTTTGCTGAAACAGGATTTGAGCCAGGACTAACGAGACCGAGCGCCAAGATGACTAAAAGTATGTAAGTGATAAAACGTTTCATCATTAGATTCCTCCATTTCAGCTTAGACTAAATAAGCTCAATTAATAATATGATTGTGTAAGTCTCCTAGACTAGAAGACTTACACTTTTAGAAACTTACGAACACTCATAATACTTCCCCATACACCAATGACCGCTCCTATTAAAATAACAATCCCTGATAGTTGCCAGACAAATGGATGAAACGGAAGAATAGAGATAAATTCAAATTGATTGATCATCGCTGAATTCTGATCTAAGAAATAATAACCTGTGAATAATAAAGCAATTGGAATAACACTACCTAATATACCTAGCAACAATCCTTCAATAAAGAATGGCCATCTAATGAACCAGTTTGTTGCTCCAACCAGCTTCATAATTTCAATTTCCCTACGTCTTGCAATAATCGTAATTTTAATTGTATTTGAAATTAAGAAGATCGCTGTAAACAATAAGGCAACGATTAAAATCAAGCCGATATTTCTCGCATAGCTATTAAACATAAAGATATTTTCAACGACATCTTGTCCATAATTGACTTTCTCCACACGATTCATCGCTTCGATTTCTTCAGCAATTTCTATCGTCTCTTTTGGTTCTACTGCTTTAACAATATATGCATCGTTAAGTGGGTTTTCGTCATCACCATATGTTGAAAATACATCTCCCTCTTCTCCCAAGCTCTCTATTAATTCTCTTAACTCTTGATCACGTGATGAAAACTCGACTGTTTCTACTTTGCTTAATGACTCGATCGATTCTCCAAGTTCTTCGACTTCATCATCTGTCGCAGTGACATCAATCAACACTTTAATCAAAACATCTTCTTCAATATTTTGAGCGACATGATTTAAATTCATCATCAATGCTAAAAAGACTGATACTAATAATAGTGTTGTCGTGACTGCTCCAACTGAAGCTAGTGTCATCCAACTATTTCGCCAACTACTTTTTAAACCTTCTTTAACATGGCGTTTTAATGTTCTAATTTTCATAGCCATAATCACCCCTATACTCATCACGAACAATTAGGCCGTCTTCCATAGCAATGACTCGACGTTTGACCGTGTTCACAATTTCCTTACTATGCGTTGCCATGATTATGGTCGTACCCGATGCATTAATTTCTTCTAATAGTTTCATAATTTCCCACGACGTATCTGGATCAAGATTACCTGTTGGCTCATCTGCGATCAGGATTTTAGGGTAATTAGCAATTGCGCGCGCAATCGCAACGCGTTGCTGTTCTCCACCTGATAATTCATCGGGAATAAAACGCGCTTTATTTTTTAAGCCCACTTGGTCAAGCACTTCCATTACACGCTTGCGAATTTGACGTGGCGATTGTTCAACAACTTCTAATGCAAAAGCAACATTTTCATAGATTGTCATTTTAGGTAACAGTTTAAAGTCTTGAAAAACAACCCCAATATCACGTCGCAACATAGGCACATCTTTCCATTTCATTTGAACTAAATCTTTGCTGTTTACTGTCACACTTCCACTTGATGCCTTTTCTTCACGAAAAATAAGTTTAATAAACGTTGATTTCCCAGCACCACTTTGTCCAACGAGATAAACAAATTCACCTGGCTCTATTTTAAGAGTTACACCATTTAGGGCGATCACACCATTTGGATATGTTTTCTTTACATCAAGCATCTCTATCATGAACATACTCACCTTTTTTAATAAATTGTAGTAAAATATAATTTTGTGATTGACGCCAATCAATCTATTACATTATAACATCAAAAACGACTTTTTTTTGGCTTTTTTTATTACAATTTCATTTCAAAACCTGTCAAAAAATTCATAATAACGCTCAAGTAGGTATTTATAATCATTAAAATAGAGGATTATGACCTAGTTCTATTGTCATTATTTGATTTGACTATTTAAGACTAGCTATTAGCAAAAAAAAGAAGGCTTAGCTTTTACTAAAACCTTCTCCAATTACTTCGCTTGCATTCATCACGATTATAAACGCATTTGGATCAATTTGCTTGATAATTTGTGTCGTCCGACTAAACTCATTTTGATTTACGACAGACATAATCATTTTTTTATCTGCTCGAGTATAGCCGCCCTCTGCTTTCCAAACAGTTACACCACGATCAATTTCATTTAACAGAGCGTCGCGAATTGCTTCTAAGTGATCACTCACAACCATAATTGCTTTTGAACTGTTTAAACCGACTTGAACTAAATCAATCGTCCGACTTGTGACAAACAAGCCAATCAGAGCATACAAACCCGCTTCAACTGAAAAAACAAATGTTGCCACTAAAACGATCAATCCATCAAACAGGGCTACACAGATTCCAAAAGGGAGTGGCACAAATTTGTGAACAATTTGTGCTGCCAAATCAATTCCACCTGTTGACCCTTTACCACGAAAAACAATGCCAATTCCTAATCCACATGCCATACCACCAAATATTGCTCCTAACAATGGATCAGAACTCGCTGGATTCCAATCACTTGTTAGCGAAACAAATAAAGGGACCATTGCTGTACCAACTAAAGTTTTAATGCCAAAGCTTCGACCGAGTATCCACATACCAACAAAAAATAATGGAATATTAATGGTCCATTGAACAGTTGATGGTTCAAAGCTAAACAATGCATATAGAATTGTACTAATGCCCGCTACACCACCTGATGCAATCTGATTTGGTAATAAAAATAAATTAAAACCAATCGCAACAAAAAATGAGCCAAGTACAACAAGTCCATATTCAAAAACTTGGACCGCTTTAGTAGGTAACGGCTGGCGTCGATATTTTGCAATCATCTTTAACCACCTCGTTTTCACTTTTCACCTACATTTGTTGACGTAAATATGCATCGATAAATGGATCAATCTCACCGTCAATCACACCCTGAGCATTCCCTATTTCTAAATTCGTTCGATGATCTTTAATCATTGAATACGGATGGAAAACATATGAACGAATCTGGCTTCCCCAACCAATTTCTTTTTGTTCACCACGAATTTCATTTAATGCCGCCTGTTGTCTTTCAATTTCAAGTTGGTACAGTTTTGACTTAAGCATCTTTAATGCCTGTTCACGGTTTTTTATTTGTGAACGTTCAGATTGGCAAGTCACGACAGTGTCTGTAGGTAAGTGGGTAACTCTTACGGCTGAGTCGGTCGTGTTAACATGTTGTCCACCTGCGCCACTTGCTCGATACGTGTCAATTTTAATGTCTTCAGTTTTGATTTCAATATCAATATCATCATCGACTTCGGGAGTCACTTCACAAGAAACAAATGATGTGTGGCGACGACCAGATGAGTCGAATGGTGAAATTCGGACTAAACGGTGGACGCCTTTTTCGGCTTTTAAATAGCCATATGCATTGTGTCCTTTAATCAATAACGTCACACTTTTCACACCAGCTTCTTCACCTGCAAGATAGTTCAGTGTTTCGACTTTAAAATTTCTTTGTTCTGCCCAACGTGTATACATTCGTAGCAAGATACTTGCCCAGTCTTGAGATTCTGTCCCACCAGCTCCCGGATGCAGTTCTAAAATCGCATTACTTTTATCGTGAGGCTCACTTAATAAGATCTGTAATTCGTATTGGTTAAGTGCTTCAATCAATTCGGCAAGCTCATCTTCAAGTTCCTGTCTTAATTCTTCGTCTGGTTCGTCTTTAATTAACTCGTAGCTTACTTCTAGGTTTTCAAGTGATTCGACGTGTTGATCGAAAATCTGAACCAGGTCTTTGATCGCATTTACTTGATCGATTATTTTTTGAGCTTGTTTTTGGTCATCCCAAAAGTTTGGTGCTGTCATTTCATTTTCTAATTCTGCAATTTCAGTTCTTTTTTCTTCTAGGTCAAAGAGACCCCCTAAATTCGGCAATTCGGTTTGATATTTTCGTTAGCTCTTGTTTAATTTCTGTTAATTCCATTGCTTCACCTCGTTAATTGTTTTGTTTTTTTTCGTTACAATGGACATCCAATCACTGGATGTCCATAGCATCTTATTATACTTGTTAACTTATCTTCCGTGACATTGCTTATATTTTTTTCCACTTCCACAAGGGCACGGATCATTTCGTCCGACTGTTTCGCCTTTAATGAAAGGTGTTTTTTTCTTTTGTTTTTTCGATTGATCACCTGTTACTGCTGTTGCATTTTTGGCAACCTCTTGTCGTTCGAGATTTGCACGAACTTGTGCCTTCATCACATAGCGGGCAACTTCTTCATTAATCGATTGGACCATTGCTTCGAACATTGCGAACCCTTCCATTTGATACTCGCCTAACGGATCATTTTGGCCATACGCACGTAAATGAATGCCTTGACGAAGTTGATCCATTGAATCGATGTGATCCATCCATTTTGTATCAACCGTTCTTAATAAAATAACCTTTTCAAATTCACGCATTTGTTCAGAGCCAAGATCAGCTTCTTTTTCTTGATATTTCTGAAGTACTTTTTCCATTATAAGTTGCTTAATTGCTTCTGGTTCTTTATTTTCAAGTGCAGATTTCGTTAAATAATTTGATTCGACTAAGTTTGCATGAACATACTCAATCAATGAATCAAGATCCCAAGCTTCGCTATCTTCATCTTGAGTATGTGTATCAACAACATCGTTGACAACTTCTTCGATCATACCAATCACAATATCATATAAATTTTCTGAATTAAGTACGTCATAGCGCTGCTTATAAATAACTTCACGCTGTTCTCTTAAAACATCATCATAAGATAGAACATTTTTACGAGCGTCAAAGTTATTCCCTTCCACACGCTTTTGTGAAGATTCAACTGCTTTAGAAATCATTTTACTCTCAATTGGTTGTGAATCATCCATATTAAAACGATCCATCATTGCCTTCATATTATCCGAGCCAAATCGACGCATTAAATCATCTTCCATTGATAAATAGAATTGCGTCACCCCTGGATCTCCTTGACGACCTGAACGGCCACGAAGCTGGTTATCAATCCGACGTGATTCATGTCGCTCCGTACCGATAACGGCAAGACCGCCTAATTCTTTGACGCCTTCACCTAGTTTAATGTCTGTACCACGTCCAGCCATGTTTGTTGCGATCGTGACAGCAAATTGCTCACCAGCATTTTCAATAATTTCTGCTTCACGGAAATGGTTTTTAGCGTTTAATACATTGTGCTTCACACCAGCTTTTTTAAGAAGTTGCGAAATCAACTCAGACGTTTCAACCGCAACTGTACCTACTAAAACAGGTTGACCTTTTTGGTTGCGCTCTTTAATTTCTGCAACAACCGCTTCAAATTTACCTTTCATCGTTTTATAAATTAAGTCTGGTTTATCATGACGGACAATCTCTTTATTTGTTGGGATTGCAAAAACATTCATATTATAAATGTTGCGGAATTCTTCTTCTTCCGTTTTTGCTGTACCTGTCATCCCTGATAGTTTGTTGTACATTCTAAAGTAGTTTTGGAAAGTGATTGAAGCTAAAGTCATGCTTTCATTTTGAACTGGCAAAGCTTCTTTCGCCTCAATCGCTTGGTGTAGACCATCACTATAACGACGACCTTCCATCAGACGACCTGTGAACTGGTCAACGATAACGACTTTACCTTCTTTGACAACATAATCGGTGTCACGATGCATTGAAACATGTGCTTTTAATGCTTGGTTAATATGATGTGTTAAGGTCACATGATTAAGATCAAAAAGATTCTCTACATTAAAGAAGTTTTCAGCTTTGGTAATCCCTTCTTCACTTAATTGAACGCCTTTTGTTTTTTCATCATATGTGTAGTCAACTTCTTTTTTCAATGTGCGAACAAACGTATTTGCTTGTTGATATAATGCTGCTGATTTACGAGCTGAGCCTGAAATAATTAGCGGTGTTCTCGCCTCATCAATTAAAATCGAGTCAACCTCATCAATAATGGCAAAGTTCAATGGGCGCTGAACCATTTGCTCTTTGTAAAGGACCATGTTGTCTCTTAAATAGTCAAAACCAAATTCATTGTTTGTTCCATAAGTAATATCTGCCTGATAGGCTGCCCGTTTTTCAGTTTTTGTCATACTGTTTACGTTTAAGCCAACAGTTAAACCGAGGAAATTAAATAACTCTCCCATTTCTCTCGCATCACGATCAGCTAAATATTCGTTAACTGTGATGATGTGTACACCTTCACCAGTTAGTGCATTTAAGTAAGCTGGCATTGTCGACGCAAGGGTTTTACCTTCACCTGTTTTCATCTCTGCGATATCGCCGCCATGTAGGACGATGGCTCCCATTAATTGAACATTAAAAGGACGCATGTTCAAGACCCGTTTTGATCCTTCACGGACAACAGCGTATGCTTCAACTAATAACTCGTCTAAGGTTTCCCCATCCTTGTATCGCTGCTTAAATTCTTCAGTTTTTGCTACTAACTGCTGATCAGTTAGTTTTTCATACTCGGGCTCTAATGCTTCAATTTGATCAACTGTCACTTGAAGCTCTTTTAATTTACGTTCATTACCGTCAAATAATCGTTTAAGTAATCCTCGCATCTTTTTATACGCTCCTCTATTTCCAAAATAGCTTTTTTAAAAGCTAAACACTACCCAATATAATAACACTTACAAGCTTTTATTACAACGTTTATCCATATTATGACTTGCTACTAAGGCTTCATTTGCGATTACAAAAAAAGATGAGGCCAATTAAACACCCCATCCCAATAAATAAATAATACCTGATAAGTTTTTAGTTAGTTTCCAGCAATTACACCGCTGTGACAAGATACGCCTTTAAATCAATTAATATTCTAAAACTTGTTCAATAACCGTTAGCGCTTCATCAACATGAGCTTTTTTGACTAAAAAGTCGCTTTCTTGATTGACAAAAGCCGCATAATGCTCTTCATCATAATCAACGAGTTCTAAAACGACTACTTTCTCCCCATCCTCAAGTACAATCGTTGATGTTATCGTAATCTCAGCTTCTTGATAAACAGCGCCCTCTGAAAGACCAGCAACAGGAAGTCCAGCGATCGCAGTATAAGCTTCTCGAAAACCTCTTTCAAATAAAAATTGATCGTTAACTTTAAAGTGCGTATCATCGCCATCTTTTTCGACATTAACATCAACAGTTAATCGTTCTGACTCAATTGATAATTGACTTAAATTATCGAGCGCAATTATTTTCACATAACCATCATGATAATCTGAAGCGGACTGTTCGAAAGGAGTCAATAGCTCATTAGCGATCGAAAAGACATCATTAGCATCAGCAAATCTAGCGAACGTTGTTGATTCTGTTTCTGCTTCGCCGATTAACAATGTCCGTTGATCATCGGCTGTGGTAAATTCAATTGAAAAGCTACTCGCATTCAAACCATATTGAGACAAATCTGTCACATCTTTTTCGACAATTTCATTCATCTGTAGCGTTTGCAACGCTTGATTCAACTCTTGCATTTCTGGGTATGACGTACCGTAATAATGAGTGTATGGTTCAGCAACAAACCAGCCTCCGACATTCGTTCTTGTCTCTTCTGCTGGATACGGGCTATTTTTTGTCAAATGGACCATCTCTGACTGTCTGTTAATTTTAATCGACTCAACCTGATCTGGTGACCAAGGTAAAAGTGCTGTCACTAAGTAATTATTTACCTTAAGTGGTAGGTAATCAATCAAGATATTTTCTACAAAATAAATTCCTGAATGATCTTCACTTTGTACCTCAACATAATAACCGCCACCTGTAGGATCTGGGTTACCAAGTGACACACGTTTGAAACTATCATCTGCATAATCGACTCGAATTGCAAGTCTCGGAAAATCTAAGCCAACATTTTGACGTTTGGCTTCTACTTTTTCGCCACCCATTTGGTTTAAAACAGCAAGTGCCTGCAATACCGCCTCTTGATCTGTCTCCTCGAGTCGGCCAAGTACCGTCCATCGATCCTGAGCTTTTTCCATTTTAAAACCTTCATCACCTTGAATCGTGATCGCTTGAATTTCATCATTTGAATTAAAGAAACGAACGATTTCTTCACTTGTTTCAACTGCTTTGATCGCGAGAAATACACTTATAAGAGCAACGACAGCAATTCCAACACCCCAAATCATTTTCTGCTGTTTTGCCGACAATTTTTGTTTCTTTTTAGCTGATTTCTTCATCATGAGCACCTCTAAATTCCTCTAGACTTAATCAGCTATATAAAGCCAATTAAAGTTAGATATGTATTGTTTTTAGACTGTTATATATGTAAAAAATCCCTTTCACATGAGGTTTGTCACCATCTCCTCATGTAAAATTATATCAACAGAAAATTTGTTTGTCTACCTGTTAAACTAACTCCATGGAATTGTCTAATCAATTATGTTAAAGTAAAGAAAGGCTATTTTAACTTAAAATTTTGTTTTGATAGAGAGTGAGTGTCATTATGAGTCGGACATGGAATCAATATGTTGTTAAACAAGAAAATAAAACCCTCGTCTTAACTACCGTTATGAACCATACCCCAATATCAAGAGCAAATGTTGCCAAAATAACGGGATTAAACAAAGGAACTGTCTCTTCATTAGTTAGTGAATTAATTGATGAGAAGCTAGTAGAAGAATCTGGTCCAGGAAAATCAAGTGGTGGACGCCGACCAGTGATGTTACTTTTCAATGGTAATGCTGGTTATTCAATTTCAATTGAATTAGGTGTGGGCTATATTTTAGGTGTGATCACAGATTTAAATGGACAAATCATTGAGCAAGATACGATTCAATTACAAACAACACACTTTAATACGATTTTTCCAATCATGATTAACCTGATTAAAGGATTAATGGAACAAGTACCAAAAAGTCGGTATGGTGTCATAGGCATCGGTGTAGGTGTGCCTGCGGTCGTGAGTCGAGATGGTGAAATTTTACTCGCTCCGAATTTAAACTGGAAAAATGTTGAGCTAAAAACTAAGTTAGAGAACATTTTTAATCTGCCTGTCTATATTGAGAATGAAGCGAATGCCGGAGCATACGGAGAAATGCGTTACGGTTCGAGTCAAAATTCACACCACACGATTTTTGCCAGTATCGGCATTGGGATCGGTGTCGGTATGATTCTAGACGGAAAGTTATATCACGGTTTAAATGGATTTGCTGGTGAACTCGGTCATATGACCATCGAAAAGGACGGGAAAACGTGTCGCTGTGGCAATCGAGGCTGTTGGGAGCTCTATGCTTCTGAACAAGCCGTGATTGATATGGCAATCAAGCGTGGGCTTATAGCAGCTGATCAAGGTGAGCCATTTGAGCAATTGATTCAACTTGCTAACGAAGAAAATCAAGCTGTAATTGAACTATTCGAAGAAATTGCAACATACATCGCGATTGGATTAACAAATTGCATTAACATCTTCAACCCAGAACATGTGATCATTGGTAATCGTCTAATGCGAGCAAAAGAGTGGATTTACCCGACGATTGAAAGTTACATATTAGAGCATGCGATCGGTTTCCACCAAAATAAACTTAAAATTGATTCAGCTAAATTAGGCGTATATTCTACCATTTCAGGAATGGCAGCCTTCACAATCGAAGGCTTTTTACTCGATCAAAAAAGAAACCACGCTTAATTTTTCGGTACAGTCTTGAAAAGAAAAATAGTCTCGGTAAGTATGATCATACCTACTGAGACTATTTTTTAATCTATTCAATTAGAGTTCTTTTACACATCATTTTTTATGGCTGTTAATCGCGCTTTATTCTAAGTGATTAATTGGGTTCAATTAAGCCGTATTTACCGTCATGACGACGATAAACAACGCTTGTATCTCCTGAATCGGCATTGGTAAAGACAAAGAAATCATGGCCTAACATATCCATTTGTAAGATTGCTTCTTCAGAATCCATTGGCTTCAAGTTAAAACGTTTCGTCCGAACAATTTCAATCGCATCATCATCCTCTTGTTCAACAGGACTTTTTTCCATCTCTGCAAACATATACTTAGCTGCACCCTTTTGACGTGACTTCCGATTAATTTTTGTTTTATGCTTTCTAATTTGACGTTCTAACTTGGATACTACTAAGTCAATCGCTGCATATAAATCTTCATGTTTTTCCTCAGCTCTCAGTAGTAAGTTTGTCATTGGAATCGTAACTTCAATCTTCTGCTCATCATTATAGACACTTAAATTAACATTGACATCTGATGTTGGTGGTGTCTCAAAATAGCGTTTAAGCTTAGAAACTTTCTTCTCTACATAAGCTTTAATTGCTTCAGTCACCTCAACGTTTTCACCCCTAATGTTATAATTCATAAAAGTGTCCTCCTTTCTTTATCTATAATTCTTTAATTCCCTATTTCCCTATACTTTAAACTAGAAAAAATAGGATGAAGTTTAGCTAAAGCGCTTACACATAGTATAACAAAAAACTCCCTAAGTTTCACTTAGAGAGTGGATTATTTTCTATTTTTTCTTGTCCCAATATGATCCATCATTTGTAGCAACATGACGATAGGGGTCAAGATACTTTTCTGACGACGACTTCTGTTTCTTTACATCACGAAGTTCGCTTTTTAAAGTTAAGAAAAGATGATCCAGTTTTAATTGGATTTCTTTATCTTGCTCCATAATTGTTGAGACCAAATTAGCTTCTTCTTCAGAAAATGGTGCTTTAATTTTTTTTAATAACTGATCGCGTTGATCTAAAAATCGATTAACTTCTTCTAGTAATTGATCGCGATCCTTTGCTAAAATTGGTTTTTCAAACAATTGGACAAATTTTTCAGTTATTGTTTTCAACTCAATTAATGACGACATTATGCTTGTACACCTTGCTTATATTCTCGAGTACGCGTTTGCTTAATCACTTCTCTCCACGTATCACGAAACTCCTCAACTAACGCAAATGCTTCTGTCAAAAGCTCAATATCGTTTTTAATATTTGCTTCAATTAATAACTGATTAATATAGTCGTATAACGGCATGATCTCTTTTGAAATCGGTGCATCTTGATCAAGGGTCACCATTAGTTCTGTAATGATGTTTTGTGCCTTTTGAATATTGGTGTTCTTCAACTCCATATTCTGATCTTCAATACCCTTTTTGCCATATCTAATAAATTTCAAGCAACCATTGTAGAGCATTAATGTCAGCTCTGCTGGTGATGCCGTGTTAACCGAGTTATTCTTATAAGCTTGATAAGGTTGCTGTACCATATAATTTACACTCCTTGTTTGAAATCGTCTTTACCATTGTTGATTGAACTGACTAAATAAAAAATTCGATTGTTCATTCATACGTTGGATGGCTAATTCCATAGCCGAAAATTGTTTCCAATAGCGGTCTTCTACTTGTTGCAAGCGACGCTTGAAAACCTCAATCCGGTCATCCATACCTTCTAAGCGGCGACCTAGCGCATATTGATGTGGTTGTTGTGTCGTTCTTCCAGCCTGTTGATTAATCCGTTCCGTTGTTCGATCAATCGCATCTTCAAGTCGGTTAACGATACCACGTTCTGCCCCTTCAGCATTATTTGAGAATAATTTGTAAACTGCATCAGAGTCTTCTTGAAGGGCAGCTCTTAGTTTGTTCTCATTGATTTCTAATTTTCCACCATCCATATAATTAGCCGTTGTTGAGATCCCGATTTGTGAAAAATGTGAGAACGGTCCATCATTAGAAACTCGACCAGACCAGGCTTGACGCATTTGTGATAATGCATTTGTTAAAATCGGATCACGTCTTAATAAGCCGCTACGTGCTTTTTCTTCCCACAATTCAATTTCACGATCAGACATATCTTTCATTTGTTCTGTCGTTAGTGGTGGAAAATCACGATGTTGAGCTTCGGTTAATTTGCCATTAACTTTATCAATCATATCATTATACTTATCCACAAAGGCCTTGATGTTATTAAATGCGGTTTCTGTATCGTTCGTTATATTAACATTCGTACTCGCCGTCACATCATTGAACGTAAAAGTAATGCCGTTTAATGTTGTTGAGTTTGTTTTTGAAGTGAGTTCGATCCCGTTGTAGGCGAACTTAGCATCGGTACCGCCTTGTTCTTGAGCAGTCATACCGAATACATTTGTAAAGAAACCAGAGTCTTCACTAAAATCTATTTCTGCTCCATTAGGATTAAAATCTCCTGCACTTGTTCGCTCCATGATTACACGGTCCGATTGAACGTCATAAAAGGCACGAACACCCGCTTCTTTATGGTTAGTAATCTTTGTTAAAATACTGTTTAGTGTATCGTCTGCGGTTACATCGATTGTATGGAGTGTTCCCTCACTACTATTTTGATATGTTCTAAAACTAATTTGTGTTGGAATCTCAATATTGACCCCTTCATCACCAGACTTAGCGAGCTTACTTATCTGCTCACTTAAAGGCGCAAATGGATCAATTTTTTCTCCAACTTTAGATAGTGTTCCATTTGTCGCATTAATCGCGCTCGTTGCTAAGCTCTTAACTGCAATATTATAACTTCCAATTGATGCACCTGATGCTGCAGTTGCTGTGACTGCTTGATTTGAAGAGGTCGCTGCCTTTGTATTGTATGTCCGAGTCATCTTCATATCTAACATCATTTTATCAAGTTCTAATAACATCGAGTTTACATCACGAAATGCATCTCTTTGCCACTCTATTCTAGTTTTATCCTGCTCAAGTTTATCTAATGGAATGCGTTCGGCTGCCATCAAGTCCTTGACAATGCCGTCAATGTCCATTCCAGTAGCTAGACCTCCAATTCTCATGCCCATTTATGATCACTCCTTTTAAATTTTCTCATCAACTATTAATCCCATAAATTCCGCCATCGCTGCATACATATCCAACATTTGTTCTGGAGGGATTTCTCTGACTAATTCTTCTGTTTGTGCGTCAACAACCTTTACATAGTAGCGATCAAGCTTATCATGTAACACAAAGCGAATCGATGTATTGATCGGTTCTAAAAAATCATTCAGCCCTTCAATCATTCCTTCAATGTCTACCCGTTCTACAAGATGATTCCCATGAGTTCTCGCTTGGGTATACAATGTCTTTTGTTGAATTACACCATTAACATCTTTCTCCACGGTCTGAGCCGTTTTCTTCTGTGAATGATCTGTTGTTTGTGATTGTTTATTGATTTGTGAAGTATAATTTGGTCCAGAGATCACTTTACTGACATCCATTCTAATGCCATCTCCTCTACAGATTACTTTCTTCTTATATCGGCATATTGTTGGAAGTCTTTAAATATATATGATTATTAATTGCAATCAATTTTCAAAGTAAGAAATCTAGCATTCTAGTCAATGGTCTTAAAATAAAAACAACAACTTGTTTGACTATCGATACGTTTTCCAACAGTTCATCAGTTCCTTCAGCGTGATCAACTAGAATACTACTAGATAAATACTTTTGTTCAATCGTTTCAAGTATTTCATTTGCCAGTGATGGGCTATCCAGAATAACCATTGATTCAGTATTTAATTCCATACTGCGAGAATCAAAATTGAACGAGCCGACCGCTGCAATTTGTTCGTCAATCACAATTGATTTCATATGGAGGGATTGATCTGGATCTTGGTATTCATAAAGATCAAGTGTAGAGTTTGCTAGTTGGTTTCGATAATTTCGATAACCACTATGTGCAATCACATTTGGCGATGATGCCATCCCATTTGTTAATAAGATAAACCGACTAAATTCAAAATCTCGTCGCGCGATGTCTTTTTGCATTTGCCTGCTTGGTATGATATAAGGGCTTTGTATCACGACATCAGATTTAGCATTTGAAACTAGATCAAGCATTTCCCACCATACAATTGGATCTTTAGTGAAACGCTCAACCGGATTATGGACAAAATAACCCTGATTAATCTCGTGTGACCGTGCTAGCCAATCGACTTTTTCTGTATAAAAATTTGGATACGTGTCTACATTGTCTTGATACGTTTCCCTAAGGCGCTCTCTTGCTTTTTTAGCCTTTAGTTTTTTAGATGATGATAATTCCTGATTCGTTTGTAACACGGAATAGTCGTGATCCCATAAATCGTTAAAGTATGTTTGCATTTGCCCGATGATCTGGGGTTCATCTAAATGTTCACTGATCAATAATAAATCAAAATCATTTGAAGCCCCCACGTAACCTTCATTTGCAAAGTATTTATCACCGATATTACGACCACCAATTAAAGCAATCGATTGATCTACAATCATTAGCTTATCATGTAGACGATTGTGCCATGTCCAAGGTCGCAATGGATCAAATGATTCATAAAAAGCTAAATCAATATTAGGATGTTGATTAAACAATAAAACTACATCTCTATTACCAAGCCTCATATTATGGGCAATTCCATCAATAACAAAGCGAACCTTTACGCCACGATCTGCTGCTTTTAAAATGTGAGCGTAAAATAAATCGACTGAGTCACCACCTTGCATTGAATAATAAGAAATATCTAAAGTATCCTCCGCTTGATCCATCAAATCAAACCGAACTTTTAGCGCCTCCGTTCTTTCTGCGATCAATACGACCCTCTCTGTTGATTCTATCATCTTAGAAGTTGGATATGCTGCCTCCAATACACTAGCTTGAGGCGGAAGGGCAAACATGACAACGGAGGTAATAGCAATGTACATAAAATAACCTAACAAAATATATTTTGTTAGGCTTTTTAACTTTTGTCTTTTCATAATTACTCATTCTCTCTAAAATTTTACCTGCGACGGCCACCAAAAATCATAATCAATCTAAATAATTGCAATACAGCAATTAAAGTGCTTGCTACATAAGTTAAAGCAGCTGCATTCAAGACTTTGCTAATCCCAGCTTCTTCATTTCTCATAATCATACCCATTGAGACTAATTCATTCTTCGCACGGGTACTTGCATTAAATTCAACAGGTAATGTTACAAGCTGAAACAATACAGCTGCAGCAAACAAACCAATACCAATGCCAATTAGCGATTCAAACCCCGAAAAGATAAAGCCTGCAATTAAAAAGATTGGTGCCATTCTTGAGCCTAAATTAGCAACCGGAACTAATGCCGTTCTAAACCTTAACATTAGATAACCTTGATCGTGTTGAATCGCATGGCCAACCTCGTGAGCTGCTACAGCTAATGAAGCAATCGATGAACCACTATAGATCGGATCAGATAAACGAACTGTTTTTGTTCGTGGATCGTAGTGATCAGACAATGTTCCACGCCCAGAGCGTTCAATTTTTACATCATATAAACCATTATTGTCTAAGATCCGTCGTGCAACTTGTAAACCAGTAATCTGTGCACCCGACTGGACTCTAGAAAATCGCTCAAAATTATTTTGCACATTTGCTTGCGCCCACATCGCTATTCCAAACGCAACCATAATTAATAAATACATTGCATCAATGCCCATTATAGGATAAAACATTAAGCATCCCTTCCTTTACAGATCTTTATTTTTTTAACAACCTGCGCATCAATACCTTGTTCAGATAACGTATCGGCAAGTTGACTCATAATTGATGGTTTTTTAAACTTAAAAGAAATCGATTGTCCCTGATTTAATTGAATAGTTGACTGATAATTACTCAAATGTAGTCACCTCAGTTTATATGTTTGTCTCTATTATAGCCATCGATTATGAACTGAATGTGAACTATAAGCATTTTTTCAAAAAAAATTGGTTAATTTAATGGTAACCGGATAAAGAATGTCGTGCCAATCCCTTTTTGACTGACAACTTCAATCGTTCCATTATGAATGGTGATGATTTTCTTCGCAATCGATAAACCTAATCCATTGCCAGTCCGATACTCTGAACGTGATTGATCAACTTTATAAAAGCGATCAAAAATGTATGGAATTTCATCATGATCGATTCCAATTCCTGTATCATTAATTCGAATCACTAAACCGTCTTCATCTTTATAAAATGAAATATAAAGCGCTCCATTTTCACGGTTATATTTGATCGCATTAACAATTAAATTAAGCCAAACTTGCTCCATTAAATCTTGATCAGCATGAATATATGCTTGACTTAAATCAAGTTCCACATCGATGTTTTTATCGCGCCATAATGGTTCAGTTGACAAAATGACACGTCTGATTTGTTCGTCTAAGCGATAATTTTCAAGTTTAATTAAATCCTTTTCAGCATCTAATGAAGCCAGTTTTAATAAATTATTTGAAAGTCGTGATAATCGATCAACTTCTTGATAAATGATGTCTAAATATTCTTGTTGGTTTTCTTCAGGTACGAGACCATCTTTTAATGCACGAGCGTAACCTTTAATTGATGTCAGTGGTGACTGCATTTCATGCGAGACATTGCTAACAAATTGCTTCCTGACCTCATCCATATTGCCTAAAGCTTTGGCAAGATCATTAAAACTGCGCATCAATCGACCGAGTTCATCTTGACGGTCAGTTGATAATCGGATCGAGAAATCACCCGTTGCCAGCTCTTCACTCGCTTTAGTAATCGAACGAATACTATCAACAAAATAGCGCGAAATAAGTAAAATGAATAAACTACCAATTAATAAAACTAACAATAATGATTGTACCGTTAATCGTTTTGTATCAGTCAATGTACTAGTGATATCAATTTTTAAAAATAAAGCATCCGCCACCGTAGTACTAGGCAGTCTTGTACCAATATATCTGACTGCTTCTCTCCGCTTAGGTGTAAATGAAATCACTTCATTTGGCTCTAACGTTTCCAGACGCTCAATCATTTCAGTCGTGATAAAATCAGTATCAACACCTTCGATAACAGATTGTCCATCTAGATTGATTAACACAGGTTGAATCCCATACTCAGAAAAAAGTTCAAGTAATTCAGCTATATTTTCATGATCGACTAGCTCTAATAAACCTTCAAAATAACTTGAATTTCGTACCATTTCCCGATCAAAAATAACCTCTTCTTGAATAAATAAAGACGTAATTAAATAAGAAGTGATAATACTTAGAATAACACCAGCAACAAATGTGATCGAAAATTTCCAATATAGACTTTTACGCACTTAATTCACATCCTCAAGCCGATAGCCGAGCCCTCTTACTGTCGTTATCGTCAATTCATCAAAGCGGCTTAATTTTTCCCGTAATCGTTTAATATGAACATCTACAGTCCGCTCATCGCCTTCATAATCAAAACCCCAAATTTTCTCAACTAACTGCGCTCGGGTAAAAATACGACCAGGTTCAAATGATAATTCTAGTAAAAGTTCACATTCCTTACGTTTTAGTTCAACAGTCATTTCTTCATTAGCAACGGTCAGACGATCAAGATCGATTTCAATTGTTCCAAGCCTATTTCGTCTCTCAACATTAATATTATAACGTTTAAGCAATGCCTTCACCCGAAGCACCAATTCGATTGGATCAAATGGTTTAACTAAGTAGTCATCTGTCCCAGCTTCAAAACCCGTTACTTTATCCTGAGAAGCCCCTTTAGCTGTCACCATCAAAATAGGAATCTCATAATAACTCCTTATTTCTTTCGTTAATTCAATCCCATCCAATTTCGGCATCATCACATCAACAATTGCCAAATCAATCGGTTCTTGTTCAAGTTTCTCAATTGCTTCAAGACCGTTCCGAGCTTCAATCACATCAAAATATTCCTTTTTTAAGTACAAAGAAATCAATTGACGAATATGGTCATCATCATCAACAACTAATATTACCGCCATTATTTTCACACCTTTTTTATCAAAAACTCTCCTACGAACTGATCGATAGGACAGCTAGTCATTTGCTCTTTAAGCTTATCACGTCTGATTTTAAAGTGCTATTAATTTCATGTAACAGACTCATTCAGCCGTAATTTATTGTTCAAACTTCTTTAATTATCATTAAGATGTTATGATTAAAATCATTGAAATGAATCGAAAGGTAGATAAGCAATTGAAATATAGATTTAAACTAATGAGTCTCATCTTCTTGTCACTAACTTTTTTGATCGGGTGTGACATCGGTGAAGAAATTATGGAACAAACAGATCAAGCGATTGAAATTGCTTCTTCTTTTGTTGATCACCTTAATCAGGGGGAGTTTACTGAAGCCACTTAATTGTTTGACCGAAAAATTAAGGAAGAACTTCCAGCAGAAGCACTATCTGAAACTTGGGAACAAATAACTGATCAATTTGGCACGTATATTGGCAATGAGTATAAAGAAATAAAAAGCTTAGCTCAATATCAAGTCATCGTCTTAGACGCTACATTTACTGAAAATAATGTCACATTTGAAATTAGCTTTGATCAAAATAATCAGATTGCAGGCTTCTCAATTCATTAGAAAATTATAACCCCAATCACTCACACTAGAGCGGTTGGGGTTATTAAATGTGTTCAGTTTTTTTTGGTAGTCGAATCGTTTTCATTTTAATAAAAAAGTAATAGTGCTTATATAAAGCAAGTCCAACCATCATCACTCTTACCCACAGTAAATCGACGATAAAAAAGGAATAGATAATACATGCATCTGCAATCAAGTTAATCCGAATCTTTTCCTTTAAAGTTAGCCCTTTTTTTTCACGAAAGGCAACAACGAATCTTTCATATGCTTTTGTCCTTTTAAACCAATCTTCAACCCGTTTAGAACTTTTCGCAAAACAGTAAGATGAGATAAAAAAAAGGGCAAGCCCGGAAGAACTGGTAAGACTAGAGCAGCTATCCCAATTCCAAACGAGATAAAACCGGGAATAATAAAGAAAATACTCCTTAGCCGTCTAATTTCCATCACCTTCCCTCTCTTTTCATTCAAATAAGCATAGCAGAGAATTTTAATCTGTTCAAATGACAAAGCTTATTATTTTTTCTTGTCGCATCCTCTAAAACACCCATTCAACTCAGTTTACGCCTATTTTTTCAGAATATAACTTAATTTGAAACGAAAAAGGAAAACCAAGAATACAATACAACGATAATATAAGTTGGATTACTTGAGGTGACATAAATGGAGCATAACCAAACAGAACTTGATGATGAGCAAAAAAAAGGATGATCAAATTCAGGAACTTAACCAAAAAATTGCAGTCTCACTATGGGTTCAATTTATTGTCAATTTGCAGAAGCTATCTATTTATCACAATTAGAAAAGCTCCAACCAGATTCAAGTGGAGAATTGAAAAATTTAGTTGGACAATGGGTCATGACAGTCGGTCAAGCACTTGAAGCAATCGGACAAACGACACAAAGCTTAACAAACGAAGAAAAACAACAAATCGATGCACAAATACAGGGCATTCAAGGTGATGCACTACAAGCGCTTGGTTCTGCTTTACAATTTGTTGGCGGCAAAGAGATGCTGATTGATTACTTAAAAGAGAACATAGATGGCGATATCAGTTAAATATTTTCATTTCAAACTTTATTATAGCAATCAAAAACACGACTCTATTTAAGAATCGTGTTTTTCAGTTACTTCATTAATGATCATTGAAAAATCTACTTACTTCTCAACAACAACTTTTGCTGTAACTAAGTCAACTGCATTAGCAATTGTATCTCCAACAGGACAATGCGCTTCGATATGTCGCTTATATGCTTCGAGTTTTTCTTGATCAGAATCTGATTCAATATGAAACGTTGATCGAATCGTTTGAAAACCTGGGCGAACATCTGACTTCCCGAAGAAGCCATCAAGATCAATGTCTCCCTCTAATTCAACCCAAAAGTTTTTTAACTCAACGTCAAATTTCTCAGCATAAGTTCTTGCGACTATCGCCTGACAGCCACCTAATGCAGACAAGAGTAATTCAACTGGATTCATGCCTTTATCTGTTCCACCTAAATTTTCCGGTTCATCTATTATCACCTTGTGTTGACGTGCTTCAGCCAACACCTCAACTTGTTCCTTCAAAAATGTTTTAGCCTTAATTGTCGTTACTGCCATCTTGATCGCTCCCTTTGAATGATTTTTTTATTTAAAAACTCTCCTTCGGTTAATTTGCCTGAAGATGAATTTTTTATCCACGAATGATGATTGAATAACAAAAAACCCTTTTCCGATTGGAGAAGGGTTTCAAAAAGTGAGTGTAAGTCTACCTTTGTTCACCTTCCCATATTTAGAATCGATTGGATTCTTCTGAAATTGGCACCTTACATACTCATGCGGTTGCCGAGAGCTCATCGGGTCAGTCCCTCCCCCTCTCTAGATAAGAAGTTGTTATTCATATTAAGTTAATAGGCTTAATTATAGTTAAGGCACATTGCTAAAGTCAAGTAATTTTTTAAATTTTCAAATAAATTAACTTTAAACTAATGTATTGGGTTCATTTCATCTGGACATGCTAACAAAAAAGGGCGTGATTAGATGAATAGAACCATTTATAGTTTACTGACAATCAGTTACATCGTACTATTCATATGGGGCATTCGCCTGTTCCGTAAACAAAAACAAGTTGACTCTTCAATTGTTTTATTGTTCGTGATTTTCGGATTAATTTATGACAACTTAGTTCTTAGTGTTGGTCGTTTTATTGGTGAAGGTCAATTATTAGAAAATTTATCTTATCTTCGTTTTTGGCTTCATACTTTATTTACACCATTACTAATTATTTTTGTTTGGCAAATTAGTAAGAACTTACGTTTAAAATGGGCAAATAGCGAAATCTCAAAGGTCACAATTTTTCTACTCACACTTGGATTGATCATCTATCAATGGTATCAATCAATTAGACAACTTAAACTCGAAGTAAACTGGGAACGAGATGTCCTACTCTATGAAAATATCGTTGAACAAAAGATACCATTTATGGTACTAATCACAACAGCTATTGTCGGTTGGGTTGGAATCTTGTTGTGGAAACATCAAAAGTTTTATTGGCTTTTTGTTGGAACAGCGATTATGATTTTCGGAAGCATTTTAACAATTTGGTTGAAAAATGTACCGATCATGAATCTATTTGAATTACTTTTTATTGTTAGTTTATTATTGACAAAAAAATTTCAACTTAGAAGAACAGCTTCACCCTTCACCTAAAAATTAGTTACTAAATTTCCCCCTTTGATAGGGGGATTTTTGTTAATATCACTAACTTTAAACTAGATTTATGCGATCCATTTTACATATCTGTTTTGGTTGCTTTATAATAATGACAAGGAAGAACACGGTTAGACAATTTTTTTCTAGAAAAGGGGCACTCTAATGAAAAATAAAATAAAAATCGGCATTGTTGGCTTTGGTAATCTTGGCAAAGGGGCCGTTGAAGCGATCAATGCGACAGATGATCTTGAGTTAGTTGCCGTATTTACACGGCGAAATCCAGAAGATTTACAAATTAATCAGCCAAATGTGAAAGCATTACATGTTGATGATGCTGCTGATTATCAGGATCAAATCGATGTGATGCTACTCTGTGGTGGCTCAGCAACTGATTTACCAGAACAAACACCAAAATTTGCTCAACTCTTTAACACAGTTGATAGTTATGATAACCATGGTGAAATTCCGGAATTTTATCAAGCAGTTGATCAAGTTGCTCGTAAAAGTAAAACAACGGCAATTATTTCAGTTGGCTGGGATCCAGGATTATTTTCGACAAACCGAGTGATCGCTGATGCGATTTTACCGAATGGAGAAAATTATACTTTTTGGGGTAAAGGCTTAAGTCAAGGCCACTCTGATGCTGTTCGTCGAGTTAACGGTGTTAAAAACGGTGTTCAATATACGATTCCATCTGAAGATGCGATTGAAAAAGTGAGAAGTGGAAGCAATCCGTCGCTAGAAACAGCTGAAAAGCACAACCGAATTTGCTACGTTGTTGCGGAGGAAGGCGCAGATCAAGCAACAATTGAACATGACATTAAAATGATGCCTAACTACTTTGCAGATTACAACACTGAAGTCCATTTTATTACTGAAGAAGAACTTGCCCGCGATCACTCGAAAGCACCCCACGGTGGCTTTGTGATTCGCGGTGGCCAAACAGGGGCAAACAATAAACAAATTTATGAGTTTTCGTTAAAACTTGATAGCAATCCAGAATTTACAGCAAGTGTTCTAGTTGCCTATGCGCGGGCAGCTTACCGCTTAAATCAAGATCAACAATATGGGGCAAAAACGGTCTTTGATGTCGCACCAAGCTATCTTTCACCACGCTCTTCTCATGATTTAAGACGTAATTTTTTATAAAATAAATGCTGAGGCACTTCAATTATTTTTGAAGTGCCTCTTTTTTGTTTGACAGCAGAAATATTTTGTTATATAATTATCTTGAATTCGAGATAATATTATAAATAATAAAGTAATTTATCTAGATAATAATTATTGAACTTACTAAATTAACTCCATCGACGAATCAAAGTAAATCGTTATCATGATTATGGAAAGTGTAAAGCAAGATTATTGTTAGCCGGTCGATGTATTTATAGCTTGATTCAGATATGCTTAATAAAAAATTTTAATCGGAGTGTGGAAAATGAGTAAAAAAACAGCTGGGATCCACCATATTACTGCAATTGTTGGCCATCCACAGGAGAATACAGATTTTTATGCAGGTATTTTAGGATTAAGATTGGTCAAAAAAACGGTCAACTTCGATGACCCAGGAACGTACCATTTATATTTCGGCAATCAAGGCGGTGAACCTGGAACAATTATCACTTTCTTCCCTTGGATCGGCGCCTATCAAGGCGAAATTGGTGGCGGACAGGTTGGGTTTACAACATATGCAATTCCTGAAGGGACGTTTGATTTTTGGCAAAAACGATTGGAAAAATTCAATATTCCAACAAGAATCACAACCCGATTTGGCGAAACTTTTTTACAATTTAAAGATCCACACGGGCTCCAATTAGAACTTGTTGAGCGTGCGGCTGGAAAGTTAAACGATCGAACGTTTGGCGATATTACACCAGAAGTCGCAATTAAAGGCTTTGGTGGTGCGGTTCTTTATTCAACTGATTTTGAACAAACAAATGCAACACTAGTTGACACGATGGGACTTGAAAAGGTTGCTGAAGAAGGTAACTTGATTCGTTTTAAATCAAGTAGTGATCTAGGAAATATCATCGATATTAGACAAACAAATATGGCAAGAGGACGCATGGGTGTTGGAACTGTTCATCACATTGCCTGGCGTGCCAATGACGACATTGACTTAAGAGATTGGCAAAATGAAGTTGATAAAAAAGGGCATCACGTAACAGAGGTAAAGGATCGAAACTACTTTAACGCGATCTACTTCAGAGAACCTGGCGAAATTCTTTATGAAATTGCAACAGATCCACCAGGATTCGCCCATGATGAATCATATGAGACGATGGGAGAAGCAATAAAACTACCTGCTCAATATGAAAATAGACGCGAAGAATTGACTGGACCACTTGTACCAATTGAAGTGAGAGTATTAGACTAGGAGGCATGACTTTGTTATCTTTTGATCCAAACCAAATTTCTGAACGACAAAACTATAAATTTTTAATTGGCACAATCATTCCAAGACCAATCGCATTTGTCACAAGCACTGGTACTGATGAGATCATTAACGGCGCACCATTTAGCTATTTTAATGTCGTTTCATCTAATCCACCAATGATTTCGATTGCTGTCCAACGTAAAGCCGGACAAATGAAAGATACTGCTAGAAATATAATCAAAAATAAAGAATTTGTTGTTCATATTGTTGATCAAGCAAATGTTGAACAAATTAATGAAACAGCTGCCAATCTTGCACCGACGGAAAGTGAATTGATCCGAGCAAAGTTAACAACCGTACCAAGCGAAAAGATTTCTGTTCCTGGAGTCAAGGAAGCAAAAGTACGCTTTGAATGTGTCTTAGAAAAAGCTGTTGAGCTTGGTGAAGCCGGTAATGTTGGTGTCGATCTGTTAATTGGTAAAATCGTTCACTATCATATTGATGAAACCATTTACCAAGAGGATCAACGGATTGATCCCGACCAATTAGCAACAGTAAGCCGATTGGCAGGTAACAACTACGCCAAAATCGGTGAAATCTTTGAAATTGTTCGACCTGATTAAAAGCAAAAGAGGCTGGGACAAAAAGTATCGTAATTTTAACATAACCCGAACGATTCAAAATCGATTCGGGTTATTTACATGTGAAATAAAATATCCCACCGCTACGTCAAAATCCTTCGCTTCCCGCGGGCGTGGCTTCAGCTAACGCTTTTCCCGCAGGTGTCTCAGTATTTTGACTACGCTGATGTTACTCTTACATTTTAATGTTCGGTTTTGATTAACCTTATTTTGTTATGTCCAATCTCTTTTTTGGTTATTTCTATGATTCATCCTCGTACGAACATAATGTTGAGATATCGAGCATAGCCCAAGTCAATCCTCAATCAAGCGTTTATTGTTAATTTCATATCTCCGATCAGCGACGCGCTCAATCAATCTTTGATCATGCGTGACAAAAAGAATTGTCCCCTGATATGAAATCATCACACGTTCCAAAGCCTCAATCGCTTTTAGATCTAAAAAGTTAGTCGGTTCATCTAATAAGGGGATGTTATACCTACCAAGAAAAAGCTGACATAACCACAACCTGATCGCTTCGCCAGCTTTAATCTTGTCTGTTCACCACCACTTAAATGACTGGATTGATCCTTTTTATCCTCAGCAGTTCTACAAGTAACATAAAATTGATTTTTCAATCCAGTAAGAAAAAATTGACTCTGGACTATGCTTCTCGTATTGCTTCATTTTCAAATAGAGATCGATCCCGTCAGATACATCGTGCCACAAATCGGTAAAAATATAATCATAGTTTTGCTTAGCTAATTGCGTTTCAGCATATTCAAATACATCTGCTTTAATGATATTAATTTTCTCTCGATGTGTAAATTGCGGTAAAATATAAGTTTTGAACAAATCAATCACATCTTGATTACTTTCAACAATCGTAACCCGTTCAACATTGTCCTTTTCAGAAACCATAAACGGATAATAACCAAGTCCTAATCCAAATGTGAGTACCTTTCCAAATGCACGGTCCACTGGCTCTTTCATCGTTTCAATTTCATTTGGTGTAATCGTCATCCAAATCCGATCGTTCTCTAAAATGGCTGGAAATTCAAACTCTGTTGAGAAGAAACCAACTTGAGGAATTTGTCGTCCATTCGCTTGTTGAACAATATCATTGAAAACAAAACCCTCGTATGCCTGATATTTTTCATATTTCAACTCACTTTGACCAATTTTCAGCGATGGTATTTTGATCTTTTGATAATAGGGATTATTCTGATAATCATTCACCTCAAGCCGATGAATCATCTGATTAAAATAATGATGGAATAATCGTTTATCTGCACGATCATCGACAATATCCAAACCAAATGCCGATGCCAAAATTGTTCTAAACGCATATTCCTCTGACACACCTACCTCCACTAACGCATCAATATCTGCTTTTTTAATAAAATCTGGTGCTTGATTTAAGTAGTTACTCATGTAAGCAAAGACTTGATGGTTATCTCGCTTTATTGCTTGATCATCTTCCACGCTCTCATCCCTCATTCTGTTTCTTAAATTTTCTAACTTCCTTTAACGAAGACAATATGATAACGTTCTTCTCAACCGAAAGCTCTTCTAACATTTTAATTAATGCTGGTCTTCTTTTTTGGGGAAAGTCCCAAATCCATTTGAAAAATTTAAAGTCAAATCTTTCTTCACAACCTTCTCCCATATCTGGTCTCGTCTGATTTCGATAGTGGATTACTCTTTTAAACGCCCGATAAAGACAAATCACTCGATGAATATCTAAAAAAATAATTGTATCAGCAGCTGTTAAACGGAGATCAAAGGTACTCCCATAATTTCCATCGATAATCCAACTATCCTGCTTCACCAAACGACTTTGTATCTCTCGTTGTGTTTCTCTCGATACTAAAACCCAATTTGGTTGCCAGAATAATGCATCTAAATGATAGACGTCAATAGCTAGCTTTTCACTTAATTGTCGAGCCAAAGTTGATTTTCCAGCACCACCAGAACCAATGATCGCAATTTTCCTCATAAGACCCCCACTAAAGTGTTTCTAGACTCTCTATTATACTACTAGAAAAAATTATTTTTCAAAGGTTTTTAACCCTCAAAGATAGAATTACCTTTGTTTTTTGATCATAATCAATGAATTGTCACATTCGTTTTCTAAAAATAGATATTTTAATATGCGCTTAACGAACTTCCCAAATCACTAAAGATCATTTATACTAAGATCGTCAGGAGGTGATATTTATGGAAGAATCGACAGTACTCAATCAAATTCTAGACACATTAAATATTTTCGAACAAAAAGTTGAGCAACAATTTAAAACGATAGATAATAGATTCAATCAAATCAATCAAAGACTTGATGCAATCGAATCTAGACTTGATGCGGTAGAACTCAGACTTGATGAGATGGACAAGCGTTTTGATGCAATGGACGAAAAAATCGATCAAGGTTTTGCAAATATCAATACCCGACTCGGTCGCCAAGAGATAAAAAATGACAGCATGCGTGTTGAATTAATCGAAACACAAGAAACCACAAACTTCTTATTAAAAAAAGTGACACAGCATGAAAAAAGATTCCTCGAACTTGCTACTTCATCAAGTTAAAATGCCTTAGAATCACTGGTCTAAGGTTATTTTCTTTTATACTGCAACAATTATCCTTCAAGTTCTCCACAACAAAATGTCTTTACTAGATCTGAACTGACCTAGTAAAGACAACTATTCTAACCACATAAATTTCTAGTTAAGGTACTTGAGCAACATCGTAAGCATCATTCCTATTATACTGGCACCTGACACAGTGACCACTATAGACGCTAATTTTATGCCTCCCCTGCAAACGGCATTTAATTATTTTTTTGAAAAACTCTATCATACCCGTATCCCCTAATAAATGAGATCAGAGGTGCTTTGGTAACTCGGCTGCCATAGCGAATCGATCAATCGCCTTAGACCCTAGTTTTGCGTCCTTAGCTTTCACTAAGTTTGCCTTTTCATATCGCCTACTTAACTAATAATCCGGTATAAAAGACCTAGTGTCAATAGTTTCGACAAAAGTTTAGCTATGAAGAGTAAATTTATTTAAATGCATATTACTTGCTCAAACTGTGAGTTAAATTTTACCATCTGGT
>NZ_BAABDL010000052.1:0-12673 GCF_039539605.1 Amphibacillus indicireducens
CGCCGTATACGAGAACCGTATGTACGGTGGTGTGAGAGGGACGGAGGTTAGTCACCTCCCCCTATCTCAATTGGCTTTAAGATTTACTTTAATTTTATAAGCTAGTTGAGTTTTTACTTGTGGGTGTGCTAAAATTTAGTTATTAAATTGGACTATGGAGGACGTTTTATGCTTTATTATCTGCTAGCTTTATTAGTTATTATCATTGATCAAGTCACGAAATGGCTGGTCATGATGAACATGGAATTACGAGAGAGTATTCCAATCATTGATAATTTTTTATACATTACATCACATCGAAACCCTGGTGCTGCTTGGGGGATACTAGCTGGACAGATGACGTTCTTTTATATCATTACAGCAATTGTGATCGTTGTAATCATCTATTATATAAAAAAATATGCTCATGAAAGCAAGTGGTTAGGTGTTGGCCTTGGTTTAATTTTAGGTGGGGCAATTGGTAATTTTATTGATCGATTAGCCTATCAAGAAGTTGTTGATTTTATCGATATGTACTTTGGATCGTATAGCTATCCCATTTTTAATGTTGCAGATTCCGCTTTAGTCATTGGCGTGATATTGATTGGAATTGTTGTATTGAAAGAGGACTTTGGAAAGGGCGCAAAAAAAGATGACTAATTTTACCCATCACGTAACAGAAGTAGAAGCAAATACAAGGGTTGATCAACTGTTAACACAATTGGTTGAGGGGGTGTCAAGAGCACAAATTCAAACATGGATTAAAAGTGGCTTGGTAATGGTTAATGGAAAACAAGTGAAGGCAAATTACCGTGTTCAAGAAAAGGATCAACTAGGTTGGAATGAGCCGGAAAAAGAATCGATCAAAATTGAACCTGAAGCGATCCCACTAGATATTATTTTTGAAGATGATGATTTATTAGTTGTCAATAAACCAAAAGGAATGGTCGTTCATCCAGCAGTTGGTCATCAGTCGGGGACTTTAGTTCACGCTCTGTTGCATCATACTGACAAATTAACAACGATTAACGGAGAAGACCGACCAGGAATTGTTCACAGAATTGATCGAGATACGAGTGGTTTACTAGTTGTTGCAAAAACAGATGATGCTTACTTGTCATTAGCTGAGCAACTTAAAAAGCGTGAAGCAAAACGATCTTACCTTGCTTTAGTTCATGGGGCGATTCCGCATGAATATGGAACAATTGAAGCACCAATTGGTCGAAACCCAAAAGATCGACAAAGTATGGCGGTCGTAAGTGATGGGAAAGAAGCGGTTACTTATTTTGAAGTAGTTGAACGGATTAATCAAAAATTCACCATTGTTAAGTGTAGTTTAAAAACAGGCCGAACGCATCAAATTCGAGTGCACATGAAATATATTGAATTCCCAATCGTTGGTGATCCCAAATACGGGAGAAAAAAGACGATTCAAGCAGATGGACAAGCACTACATGCTTATGAAATTGGGTTTAATCATCCGCGAACAAATGAATGGATGCATTTTGAAATTGAACCACCAAAATCTTTTGATGATTATGTAGAAAAAGCGAGAGAAAGCTATTGACTTTCAAGCGAAACTCTGAAATAATGTAATTAATAAAATAACCTTTAAGACAGTCCCGTGAGACTGAGAAGGAAATGATACAATTCATTTGGATACGTCTATTCAAATCCCTTTTCTCACGCGGAGAAAAGGGATTTTTTAATAAGAACGGTTATTTTGGTGAAATTCATCATCATTCCAAAAGGGGGGAAACATCATGAAGGAGAAGGCTGTTGTTCTTGATCAACCGGCAATCAATCGTGCTTTGACACGAATTGCTCATGAAATCTTAGAACACCATAAAGGTGTTGATGATGTCGTCCTTGTTGGGATCAAAACGCGCGGTGTTCCATTAGCGGAGCGTCTTCAAAAAAAGATCAGTCAGATTGAAGGAATAAAGGTTCCGATTGGAGAAATTGATATTACTCTTTATCGAGACGACTTATCTCATGTTAGTGATCAAGCTGAGCCGACTGTTCATACAACAGATTTTCAATTAGCAATTGACGGCAAGAAAATTGTTCTAGTTGATGACGTACTCTATACAGGACGAACTGTTCGGGCGGCGATGGATGCCCTTGTTGATTTTGGGAGGCCTGCTCAAATCCAATTAGCGGTACTGATTGACCGTGGCCATCGAGAATTACCGATTCGTGCAGATTATATCGGAAAAAATATTCCAACTGCACAATCAGAAGTTATCACAGTAAGGCTAGAAGAAACAGATGAAAAAGATTTAGTGAGTATTTTTCAGAATAAAATATAGTCAAACAGTAAACCTTTAAAACAAGTCCAGAGAGGCTTGCAAGGTTGTACGGGGATAACTATGTGCTTTAGCACGTAGAAAAGTCTCTTTGCAAACTTGCAAAGAGACTTTTTTTATATAAAAAATAATGAGGGAAAGAAAAAAATGAAAAGATTAGATATGGTAATGGACGTAAGAGATGTTCCGAAAAAATCACAGTGGTTAATGTTAAGTTTACAGCACTTATTTGCAATGTTTGGAGCCACTGTACTCGTTCCGTTTTTAACGGATTTACCACCAGCAGTTGCACTGATTTCAAGTGGAACAGGGACACTTGCTTATATGTTGATAACGAAAGGTAGAATACCCGTTTATTTAGGCTCGAGTTTTGCTTTTATCGCGCCACTAGTGACAGCAATTGGAGATGCTGGTGTTCCTGGTGCAATGGTTGGTAGTTTCTTTGCTGGATTGGTTTACGGAATTCTGGCACTACTTATTTTTGCCTTTGGTACAGATTGGTTAATGAAAATTTTACCACCAATTGTTGTGGGACCAGTTATTGTGGTCATTGGTTTGGGGTTAGCTCCAACAGCAATCGATATGGCAATGAATGTCGATGGGAATTATAGCGGTTTACATTTCTCTGTAGCACTAGTGACACTTATTGTTGCGATTCTTGGATCATTATTTTTTAAAGGCTTCTTAGGAGTCATTCCGATTTTAGTAGGAATCGTTGTAGGTTATGTTTATGCGCTAATTGTAGGAGTTGTTGATTATTCAGGAATTGTTGAAAGCTGGAATCAAATTGTCTCAGCCGGATCAGTCGGTGAGTTTTTCAGTGCGATTTTTGTTGCACCAGAGTTTGTGATTCCGTTTGTTCACTACTCACCGTTTGAAGTCTTTAACTGGAGTCTACTTGCATTAATGGTTCCCGTCGCATTAGTAACGATTGCTGAGCATATTGGTGATCAGATGGTTGTCTCAAACGTTGTTGGACGTAACTTCCTAAAAGATCCTGGTTTACATCGCTCAATTTTAGGTGACGGGGTTGCAACAATTATTGCTTCAGCGCTAGGTGGACCGCCGAATACAACTTATGGTGAAAACATTGGTGTGTTAGCTATTACACGAATCTTTAGTGTGTTCGTTATTGGTGGTGCTGCTGTACTAGCTGTGCTATTCGGTTTTATCGGAATAATATCAGAAATCATTATGTCGATACCTACTCCAGTTATGGGTGGTGTATCAATCTTACTATTCGGTATCATCGCATCGAGTGGTTTAAGAATGTTGATTGATAATCAAATCAACTTTGCTGAAAATCGTAACTTAATTATCTCTTCAGTTATTTTAGTGATCGGTATTGGTGGAGCAATGGTTCAATTCTCAATTGGAGAAGTTAACATTGAGATTGCGGGGATGGCTTTAGCTGCAATTGTTGGTGTTATTTTAAACCTTGTCTTACCAGGTAAAGAACTCGGTCGTGGCAATGGAAGTATGTTTGAAACAGAAAGCGACTCAGAATAAGGTCAAAAGACTAGCTCCTTTAACTAGCTAGTCTTTTTTATAAAAATGAGTGTCAAGCAATATTTAAAAGTGAGAACATAAAAAAACAACGAGGTGAATCTAAATGAATAACTTTGTCTCCATGAAAACGATGACTCAAGCGGAAATTTCTCATTTAATTAAACGAACAGATTGGTTTGCAAGTAGTAAAGATGCCGATCAATCCACAGGTAAGAAACGATTTGTGACAAATTTATTTTATGAACCAAGTACACGAACTAAATTAAGCTTTGAAGTGGCTGAAAAAAGACTTGGTTTTGAAGTAATCGATTTTCAAGTTGATCATTCAAGTGTCGTGAAAGGTGAATCCGTTTATGATACAGCAAAAACAATTGCTTCAATTGGAGCAGAGGCGGTCGTGATTAGACATCCTCAAGAAAATGCCGTTCAGGAATTAGCTGAACAATTAGATATCCCCGTTATTAATGCAGGTGATGGTGCAGGTGAGCATCCAACACAATCATTGTTAGATCTTTACACAATGTATAAAGAATTTCGCAATTTTAAAGACTTAAATGTTTTAATTGCAGGAGACATTGTTCATAGTCGGGTTGCGCGCTCAAATGCATATGCACTGCGAACATTAGGAGCAAATGTTTCTTTTGCATCCAAACCTGAATGGCAAGATCACAGCTTAGACTTTCCGTATGTTGATTTAGACGATGCGATTGAAACAGCTGACGTTGTGATGTTACTTAGAATTCAATCTGAACGCCATCAAGATGCTGAAAATGACGGTAAGGACACTTATTTACAGCAGTATGGATTGACAGTTGAGCGTGAAGGACGAATGAAAAAAGAAGCAATCATTATGCATCCAGCACCAGTTAATCGCAATGTTGAGATTGCGGATGAGCTCGTTGAATGTGAACGATCACGAATTTTCAAACAAATGGAATACGGTGTTTACGCACGAATGGCAGTCTTAGATCACTTGCTGAATTGGGAGGAGGAACAACAATATGGCGATCATTATCAAACACTGTACGCACGGGTTAACCAGTTTTAACAGTCAAACGATTGATCTAAAAATTGAAGCTGGCAAAATCGTTGCTATTGCTGAACAAATTGAAGCAGAAGCAAATGATCAAGTCATCGATGCGAATGGTCGCTTTATTGCTCCAGGATTTATCGATGTTCATGTCCACCTCCGTGAGCCTGGGGGCGAGGCTCAAGAGACGATTGCAACGGGTACCAAAGCTGCAGCAAAAGGTGGTTACACAACGATTTGTTCAATGCCGAATACGAATCCAGTGCCTGATCGCGCCGAGCGAGTCATTGCCTTAAATCAAAAAATTAACGAAGATGCGCTCGTCAATGTGCTCCCTTACGGCTCAATCACGAAAGACTTAAAAGGTGAGGAGCTTGTTGATTTTTCTAGTTTAGCTGAGCAAAATGTCTTTGCTTTTACTGATGATGGTGTCGGCATTCAAACGGCACAAGATATGATGGAAGCAATGCGACAAGCTCAACAAGTAAATAAAGCAATTGTCGCGCATTGTGAAGATAATTCCTTAATTAACAACGGGAGTGTTCATCAAGGTGATGTCAGTCAGAGACTTGGGATCAATGGGATTCCTTCTGCGGCTGAATCGACTCAAATTGCCCGCGACGTTTTATTAGCTGAAGCAACGGGTTGTCATTATCATGTTTGTCATGTCAGTACGAAAGAATCTGTTAGGGTAATACGTGATGCTAAACGAGCAGGCATCAGGGTGACTGCAGAAGTTTCCCCACATCATTTGCTGTTAAATGAAAATAATATTAAGACGAAAGACACAAATTTCAAGATGAATCCACCGCTAAGATCAATCGCTGATCAAGAAGCATTATGGCAAGGTTTGTTAGATGGCACAATTGATTTTATCGCAACAGATCATGCCCCACATACAAAAGAAGCAAAAGCGAAGCGAATTGAACAAGCACCATTTGGAATTGTCGGTTTAGAAACAGCATTTGCATTGTTGTACACACATTTCGTCAAAGAAAACAAATGTACGTTAACACAATTAATCGATTGGCTGAGCACAAAACCTGCCGAAGTCTTTGGATTATCAAAAGGGACAATTGAGCTGGGAGCTGATGCAGATATAGTCCTACTTGATTTAGCTGAACAGTGGACAATTGATCCTGAGCAATTTGAATCGAAAGGAAAGAATACTCCTTTCGGTGATTGGACAGTCGTTGGAAATCCAGTTTTAACGATAGTGAATGGAAAAATTGTTTATCAACAAATGTGAGATTCGTTAACTTAGATCAACGAGGAAGGAAGAGTTTGATGAGACAATTAATCGTGCCAGTTTTAGAAATTGAGGAAATTGCAAAAGCTACTTATCAACTTGATTTAGAAATTGAAAAAAGCTTACTAGCACAAATTAAGCCGGGTCAATTTATCCATATTCGAGTCAATCAAGGCAGTGAATTTATGCTCAGACGCCCGATTTCAGTAGCAGATATTGATTTGGCATTAAATAAACTGACAGTTATTTTTAAAGTGTTTGGTAAAGGAACGGATGTACTGACTCACTTAAAGACGGGTGAGTTAATTGATCTTTTGATTCCACTAGGCAATGGTTATCCGATTGAATCGATTGAGATGGAACATGCGTTACTCGTAGGCGGCGGTGTCGGTGTGCCTCCACTTTATTACTTAGCTAAATCACTTGTTGAAAAAGGCATTAAAGTAACGACTGTGATTGGATTTCAAACAAAAGATGAGATTTTTTATGAGCAAGAATTTGCAGCATTAGGCGAAGTTTTTGTCACGACTGATGATGGTAGCTATGGAACAAAAGGCTATGTCACAGACGTCTTACAACATGAGGAGCTAAATTTCGACTATTATTTCAGCTGTGGACCCGCGCCAATGTTGAAGGCTGTCAAAAAATATTTACATTATTTCCCGGGCTATATTTCACTAGAAGAACGAATGGGTTGTGGAATTGGTGCTTGCTATGCTTGTGTCGTTAAGTCTGCAGATGGAAAAGATCAGAAGAAGATTTGTACAGATGGACCGGTATTTAATGCGACTGAGGTGATGATTTAATGAATTTATCGGTGAAATTACCAGGACTAAATTTAAAAAATCCAATTATGCCTGCTTCTGGCTGTTTCAGTTTTGGCAAAGAATATAGTCAATTCTATGATTTGAGCGAACTAGGTGCTGTTGTCATTAAAGCAGCAACATTAAACGAACGACTAGGAAACCCAACACCCCGTGTAGCTGAAACGGATTCAGGTATGTTGAATGCAATTGGCTTACAGAACCCTGGCGTTGAAATGATAATTGATCAAGAACTCCCGTATTTGAAAAAATATGACGTACCGATTATTGCGAACATCGCAGGTAGCTCGATTGAAGAATATGAGCAAGTTGCACGAGCCTTTCAACGTACCGATGGGATTGCCGCAGTTGAATTAAATATTTCATGTCCGAATGTGAAAGAAGGTGGGCTTCAATTTGGGACGAATCCAGATGTTGCCGCGGAAGTAACTAGACGGGTAAAAGCAGCTAGTAACGTTCCTGTCTATGTGAAATTAACACCTAACGTAACAAATGTGGTTGAAATTGCACAGGCAGTTGAAGAAGCTGGAGCAGATGGTTTAACGATGATTAATTCACTAACTGGAATGCAAATTAATTTACAAAGTAGACGTCCACTGCTTGCAAATAAAGTCGGTGGTTTAACAGGCCCAGCAATTAAACCAGTCGCGATTCGGATGGTCTATCAAGTGTATCAGGCTGTTAAAATTCCGATCATCGGTGTTGGTGGCATTATGACAGCCGAGGATGTGTTAGAGTTTTTACTAGCGGGAGCAAGTGCAGTTCAAGTAGGGACAGCTAATTTTCAAAACCCAATGATCTGTCCAGAACTCATTGAACAATTACCAGCCTGTTTAGCGAAATATGGATTTAGATCAGTTGAAGAAGCAATTGGAAAGGGGCACCAGAGTGAATAAACCGATATATATCGCATTAGATTTTAATGACTGGCAAGAAACAAAGCAGTTTTTAGACAGTCATAACTTTACAGAAGAGGCAGTTAAAGTGGGAATGGAGCTTTTTTACCGAGAAGGTCCCGATGTTGTTAAACGACTACGCGATCGTGGTCATGAGATTTTTCTAGATATTAAGCTTCACGATATTCCAACAACGATTTATAAGGCGATGAAAAATATTGCTAAGCTCGATGTGGCACTGACAAATGTTCACGGACTTGGTGGTGGCGAGATGATTCGAGCTGCCAAGGAAGGTTTACTTGATGGATCAGGCGGAGCTAAAGCGCCTGATTTGTTAGCTGTCACTTTATTAACCTCGATGCATGAAGAGACGCTTCAATCGGAATTAAAAATTAATCAGACAATTGAAGATACTGTTGTTCATTTAGCAAAACTGTCTCAAACAAATGGGGCAGATGGCGTTGTTTGCTCCGCACATGAAGTTAGAGCATTAAAACAGATTTGTGGCGAGGAATTTTTAGCTGTTACACCAGGGATTCGATTGCTAAGCCATGGTTCGGATGACCAAAAGCGAGTAGCGACACCGAAAATGGCCAAGGAATTTGGTGCCGATGCACTTGTCATCGGTCGAAGTATTACGTTAGCAGATGATCCTAAACAAGCATATATATTAGCAAAAGAGGAGTGGGAAGCATGAGTAATCAAGCAGATCGAATTTTAACTGGACTAATCGAAATTAATGCGATTCAAATCAAACCTGATCGTTCATTTACTTGGACATCAGGGATTAAATCACCGATCTATTGTGATAATCGATTGACCATTTCATATCCTCACTTGCGCAGTAAAATTGCTGAAGGTTTTGTTGAAGTGATTAAAGAGAAAAATTTAGATGTTGATGTGGTAGCTGGTTGTGCAACTGCAGGTATACCGCACGCTACATTGCTTGCGGATCGTTTAAATAAATCGACTGTCTACGTACGGGGTCAAGCAAAAGAACATGGCCAAGGTAATCAAATTGAAGGTGTGATTAATCCTGGTGATTCAGTCGTAATTATTGAAGACTTGATTTCAACAGGTGGATCGGTGCTTTCAGTTGTGAAAGCAGTAGAAGCAGCGGGTGGAAAAGTTGAAGCGGTTTTAGCGATCTTTAGCTATGGTTTGGAAAAAGCTAGTGATGCATTTAGAGAAGCAGGCGTTCCGTATTATACATTGGCTAACTTTGACCAACTTGCAGAGCTATTGATTAAAAGAAATGAAATCACCGAACAAGAAGCAAAAAGCTTACTTGAGTGGCGAGAAGAATTAGGATAGTGAATTAGGATTCAAATCATTTGAATTTTCAAAAAAATGATTGACAGCTTACCTATGATTATGACACTTTTTAAAAGCAAAATTAATTGACGATTAGGGGGAAATAGGAATATGCCAAAAAATAAAACGATAAAAAAAGTATTAGTGATTGGGTCTGGACCGATAACGATTGGTCAAGCTGCTGAATTTGATTATGCTGGAACTCAGGCTTGCCAAGCATTAAAAGAAGAAGGAATAGAAGTTGTTTTAGTCAATAGTAATCCAGCGACCATTATGACAGATCAAGAAATGGCAGACAAGATATATATTGAACCACTTAAGGTTGAGGTACTCGAAAAAATAATTAATATTGAACGACCAGACAGTCTAATTGCTGGTTTAGGTGGACAAACAGGTCTAAATTTAGCTGTTCAGCTTAATGACCAAGGAATTTTAAAAAAGTATGGCGTAAAAGTGATTGGAACCTCAATTGAATCGATCAAAAAAGGCGAAGACCGAGAAGTTTTCAAGAATATCATGGAAGAAATCGGACAGCCAGTGATCGAAAATCGTATCGTGACTAATTTGGAGGATGGCCTTCAGTTTGCAGAGCAGATAGATTATCCAGTGGTCGTTAGACCCGCCTATACCATGGGTGGCGCTGGTGGAGGGATTGCTGAATCAGAAGAAGAATTAAAGGATATTTTAACAAAAGGGCTCTATCTAAGTCCGATTAATCAAGTGATCTTAGAAAAGAGTATTAAGGGATGGAAAGAAATCGAATATGAAGTGATGAGGGATGGTCAAGAATCAATCATCGTATGTAGTATGGAGAATGTTGATCCAGTTGGTATTCATACAGGAGATAGTATCGTTGTAGCGCCTAATCAAACCCTTTCAGATAGCGAAGAAAAAATGCTCAGACAAGCATCTCTAGATATTATTGATGAAATCGGTGTAATCGGTGGTTGCAACGTTCAACTGGCATTTGATCCGGAAACATCGAATTATGCAGTCATTGAAATCAATCCGAGAGTCAGTCGTTCTTCTGCACTTGCATCAAAGGCTACTGGCTATCCGATTGCAAAAGTAACCACCAAGATTGCCTTAGGTTATCGACTAGATGAAATCAAACATTCTAAAACGAACGAAGTCTATGCTTGTTATGAACCGAATGTTGACTATGTCGTCGTGAAAATACCGAAATGGCCATTTGATAAATTTCTAGAAGCAAATAAGACACTTGGTACTAGAATGATGGCAACTGGAGAGGTAATGGCGATTGCAGAAAATTTTGAAGCTGCCCTGTTAAAAGGGATTCGGTCGTTAGAAATTGGTCAATATTCTTTAGAGCATAAAGCGACAAAAAATAGAACGGATGAAGAACTGCTGAAGCGAATTCAAGCCCCGGATGATGAGCGGTTATTTGACTTGGCGGAACTACTTAGAAGAGGCTATGAAGTAGAGTTAATCGGCAAAATGACAGGGATTGATTTATTCTTTTTAAATAAATTAAGCGGTATTATTGAGTTAGAAGAATCCTTAAAACAATTAACGATTGACGATTTAAATCGGGACAAGTTAAAACAAATCAAGAAAATTGGTTTTTCTGATAAGGCCATTGGTGATCTGATGGGATGCAGCCCTCATAAGATCTATCAACTAAGAAAAGAATTGACGATCATTCCTTCATTTAAGGTTGTCGATACGTGTGAAGCTGTTTCGACATCGATTTCTCCTTATTATTATTCCGTTTATGATGAGGAAGATGAGGTCGAAGTTAGTCATAATGAAAAAGTGATGGTTATCGGTTCTGGCCCCATTCGAATCGGGCAGGGGATTGAGTTTGATTATTGTTGTGTTCATAGTGTACTTGCTCTTAAGCGAGCTGAAATAGAAACAATTATGGTTAACAACAATCCCGAAACCGTTAGTACGGATTTTGATATGTCAGACAAACTCTATTTTGAACCTTTAACAGAAGAAGACGTATTAAATATTATTGAAAAAGAAAAACCATCAGGTGTCATCTTACAATTTGGTGGACAAACAGCGATTAAATTAGCAACCTTTTTCAAGGAACTAGATATTCCTATTTTAGGTACGCAACCTGAGCAAATCGATCGAGCAGAAGATAGAGAAAAATTTGATGCATTAATCGAAGATTTAGAGATAAAAAGACCTGAAGGAAAAGCAGTTTGGAGTTTAGAAGAAGGTGTTGAAGTGGTTAATCAGTTAGGCTATCCAGTATTAGTCAGACCTTCTTATGTTCTTGGTGGACAAGGAATGGAAATCATTTTAAAAGAAAAAGAATTGAGAAAATATTTAGCTGAAGTTTTCAAAAGAGACAAAAAGTATCCTGTCTTAATCGATCGCTATTTGATCGGTAGAGAGATCGAAGTCGATGCTTTATGTGATGGTGAAGATATTTTAATCCCAGGAATTATGGAACATTTAGAAAGAGCAGGCGTTCACTCAGGTGATAGCATCTCGATTTACCCAAGTCAAAATATTTCTGAGGAAATAAAAAGTAAACTGGTCGATTACACGAAAAAAATTGCTTTAGCCTTAAAAGTAAAAGGCATGATTAATATTCAATTTATTGAATTTGAAAATGATCTATATATAATCGAAGTAAACCCTCGCTCAAGCAGAACGGTTCCTTATATCAGCAAAGTAACTGGTGTTCCAATCGTTGCTTTAGCGACACGAGTGATGTTAGGAGAAAAACTCGTTGATTTAGGGTATCAACCTGGATTATATCCTGAAGCAGATATTGTCAGTGTAAAGGTGCCGGTATTTTCAACAGAGAAATTGCCCTTGGTTGAAGTTAGTCTTGGACCTGAAATGAGATCAACTGGTGAAGTGTTAGGGATCGGAGCTAATTTTGAAGAAGCATTATATAAAGGTTTTTTAGCTGCAAATACACCTTTATTAAAAACAAATGGTCATATTTTGGTTACTTTAAAAGATCAAGATAAATATGAATTTCTACCAATAGCCAAGTCCTTAGTTAAAAAAGGTTTTCAATTCATGGCTACGGAAGGAACGGCCGCATTCCTAGAAGACCATGATGTGAAAGTTGAAATAGTCAATAAGATCGGAGAAAATAAACCGAATATATTGGATGCAATTCAGCAAGGAAAAGTCGATTTAATTATTAATACACCGACCAAAGGAAATGATGTCGACAGAGATGGCTTTAAAATTAGAAGAGCAGCCGTGGAATCATCAGTAGGTGTGTTAACATCACTCGATACCGTGTTCGCTTTATTTAAAGTGTTAGAATCAGGATTAACAATTGATGGCTTAAATATGATTAATCTAGGATCAGCATAAGACGGTCGAAGTTCATAATTTAATTAAATTAAAAAAATCTCGAGTAGAATTTTGGGATTGAAATGAGGGAGGATAATCAAATAATGATTATCCTCCTATTTGAATGAATTTCATAATGACTTAATTGGCTATAAAACACGAACAATTGAGTGACAGGTGACGCGGTGATTTACACTCTAGGCGGACGCTTTCCGCGGGATCGGCCTCAGCTAATTGATAAAAGCTTTCCAAGCTTTTATCACTGG
>NZ_BAABDL010000053.1:0-53159 GCF_039539605.1 Amphibacillus indicireducens
ACTGGCATTCACTTTTGGCAATTTAATGGGCAAATCACCTATAAAAAATCAAGTTATGAATAATGCAGGGTTACGTTATATTTATCGGTCTTTTCACTTAAATCTCGAAGACATTAAATCCTACGGATTAATCAAAGCGCCTGTTGATTTAGCAAAGATTCATGCGTCTCCTCGATTATTAGGGGAAATCCTTACGCTTCATGTGAACTATGGGTTGCCAGCCCCAAAAGTAGCCGCTTTACTTTATGACCTTCACGGTGTGAAGATCAGTCGCCAAACGGTCTTAAACTATGCTTCAGCAGCAGGTGCGCAACTCTTACCTCTCACTCAAGATTATCCTTACGAGCTATCAAATGAGATTTGTGGAGATGAGACTTATATACGCGTCAAAGGAAAGTGGAACTATATCTGTTATTTCTTTGATGCTAAAAAGAAAATTATCTTATCCCAACGTTTATCAGCTAAGCGCAATACCGAGTTGGCGATAATGGCTGTTCACGATGTGCTGTCTCATTACGCCTTAGAAGGCGTACCAGAAGATTTGAACCTCGTCGTTGATGGTAATCCAATTTACAAATTAGCTCAACATTATTTATCCCAACACGGTTTTCAGTTTGATGTGACACAAGTCATTGGATTAACCAACGAAGACGATGTCTCAAAAGAATACCGTCCCCTTAAACAAATAATCGAACGATTAAACCGTACATACAAAGGGAATTATCGAGGAACACACGGTTTCAAATCACAAAACGGAGCACGAGCCCATATCGCCTGTTTTACGGCTTGTTTCAATTTTTTAAGACCTCATCAAGCATTAGACAATAAAGTTCCTGTTCGGATTCCTTATGTTCATGACGGGGTTGAAAATATGCCTGACAAATGGATTCGGTTATTAAACTTAGGAAATGGTCTCCTTAAAAGCACCTCAGCTGAATAAAGGTTACTTTACTTAACCAACTTGTTTAAAAAGCTAAAACAGGAGGGTCTTTTTGTGTTATCCATTTTTTAAATTCAGATTCTTTTCTTCGCTTAATTCCGCTTGAAACTTTCAAAAAAACATCTTTGGCATTTAAAAAAGTATCCTATTTGGGAATATCATACCTTCGAACAGGAATAAATCTGATTTTTCATAGAACTTTTGGCATTACCTTTAGTTTAAGAAAAACTTAAATAAGTTTACTTGTTCAGCAGCCTTTTCAGGTTCAATATGTCTTAACTGCTGTTGATATTCATTTCTCATCATACTAACGCCATATAAAAAGATTGAAAAAGTAATTAAAAAAATAATGACAACTTTTATCATCTCGGTGATGATTTGTTTTAACTTAACCATGTTAGCTCGTCCCTTCTACTTACATACTAAAACCATTATTGTTCTAGTACCTATTTTAAACAGGAAAAGCTAACATTAAACATTAAATGATTAAAGGAGCTATTACAATTAACAGCTCCTAGATTTAATTTAAAGACGATTCAGTTTTAATCTTGCTTAGGTTGGCAATCTCGACAGATACCATGGAATGTTAATCGGTGATCCTTAACTTGAAAGCCCCAGCCTTCTTCAACAATTAATTCAACCTCTTCTAATAGGTCTTCAACAATTTCTTCAACAGTGCCACATTCCATACAAACAAGGTGATGATGAAAGTGGGCGGCACCTTCTTTTCTCAAATCATATCGTGACACACCGTCACCAAAATTAATTTTATCAACTATTTTTAATTCTGATAGTAATTCTAAAGTTCGATAGACGGTTGCTAAGCCAATTTCTGGTGCCTTTTCTTTTACAAGCAAGTAAATATCTTCTGCACTTAAATGATCTTCCTCACGTTCAAGTAACACCCGAACGGTTGCTTCGCGTTGAGGAGTTAATTTGTAACTTTGAGCATGTAATTGTTTTTTGATCCGTTCAATCCGATGTTCCATGACGGAACCCCCTCCCACTTTCTCAATTATAAGCAGAGAGTGAGAAACTGTCAATTACAATTATTATAATTTGAAAATAAGTTTTAACTATCATCATAAGAATCTTTCTTAATTGATAAGTTGTCTAACTAACGGTAAATAATAACCAATTAAATAACCTTCAATTAATGCCGCCAACAAACAAAAACCAAACAAAACGACAAAAACAATTAAATACTGGCTAACCGGTTCTACTGTAAACCGAATAAAGCGTCGACCTGAAAGTTTTTTTAATAATTGACCGGAAAAGATCATAGCAATCGTAGCAGCAAACAAATAAACAGGGATAACAATTAAGTTTTGCGGTAGAATGGCTGCGCTAATGAATAATAAGCCGCTAAAACCATACTGATAGACAAAAAAACCGACTGAAAAACCGATAAAAGTTCCTTTAATGAATATCGTAACCCAAATAATTGGTAATCCAATAATTGATAAGCCTAAAAGCAAGAAAATAATTAAATATTGTAAATGTGAGAATAACGCAGATTTAAATAAATCAAAATGATTCAGAATTTCTTGTTGATCAATTCTGGAAAAATATTGATTTAAATAAAATAGTAAATCTTGTTTCTGAGTAAAGTGCATTGATACAACAATCATTGCACCAAAAATAAGCCCAACTATAAATAAAATCATAATAAATAGATAACTTAATTGATTCGTTTCGATATGTTTTGTAATTTCTCTTTGATAATTCGTTTTCATCGTCTCCGCCACCACACATTCTTTAATGTTGTTATCGTGAAAATATCAATAACTATACTAAAAAATATGAAATGATAGAGTAAAATAGAACTGAAAATTTCTATTCACTTATTTTACCATACTTACCTCCCCCACCGGTTTGAATATTGATCTTGCCAGAGCGGATGTTTTCAAGTTGGTTTGCAATTCTACTACCAACGAGTGCCCTAATTACCTCAAGATTCGCTTCATGTAAAATCTCCATTTCCGTCCCAAACTGATCAAGCATTTTTTGATATGTTTTTTTACCAAGTCCATGAATATAATCTAATGGAACGTGATAATGATATTGAGGACGCTTACGCTCGATTAATTCGCTATCCTTTAACTCATCAATTCTTTCTGACACACCTTTAATTTTCCCACTTCGGCCACAATTTGCACACTGATCTTCAGTAAAGTTATTGCTCTCACAATACTTACAAATCGATTGATAATATTTTCCTAACCGTGGGTGCATTCCATAATTAGCAATAACTTTGCGCCCATCTCTTTCATGTAAAGCAAGCTTGAACTCTTTAAAGTTACTCAATTTCATTGCTATTGTCTGGTATTCACGGACCATTTTTATTAATGAATGAGCATCTGAATTTGTTAAAAAAGTATAGTTGTTCAACTCGTTTATGCCTTGAACCATCGTGGTATCTGAACTTAAACCTAATTCAATCGCATCGATTAAATCTGGTTTAAAAACTTCGGTTAAAGAATGCTTCACACCTTTACCGTATAAACTTTTGAATGGTGTAAACACATGAGCAGGAATGAATAATCCAGCTAACTCTTTTACTTTTTCTTGTAACTCAACTGCCGTCACATAAACACGTTGTGAACTTAACTGAATATTTTTTAGCTGATTTTTTAACCATTCAGTAAATTGTTTGATTGTTTTCAAATCTGGAAAATAACACAACACATGAATCGGTCCTGAGCAATACTGATCGTAAATCTCTAATTCAACACCTAATAGAAGTGTGACTGACTCAAACTGAATCCCGCCATCTGCTAATTCAATTGCTTGATTAGCTTGGATCAATTGCTCGATCTCGGTTTGGACTGTCGGGACATGACAATCAACAATTCCAATCAAATCAAGGCCTTTATTTCTGCTTGCTTCAATTAAAATATTTGTTAAAGTTAAATTTTTTGAACCTGTAATTTTAACTGGCCGATTTGCTTGATCACGACCAATATGGATGTGCAAATCCGCATAAAATTCTGTTAACATTAAAATGTTCCTTTATCGTTTCGTAATTTTAAGTATTGAATGGCATAACTCGTCTTTAGATCATGAATCCGTTGTGACTTTTCAAATCCTGCCAATTCTTCTAGTGTATATTCAAACACTTCAACAAATTCATCATCATCGGCTTGAAGCCCATTCTCTACAGCCGTTAACTGGTCAGCAAGATAGAAATACAAAATTTCATTTGCAAACCCTGGTGACGTATAAGATGAAGTTAAATAAGTGATCCGATTTGCTCGATAGCCAGTTTCTTCTTCTAATTCTCGTTTAGCAGTTTCAACTGGATCCTCACCTAATTCAAGCTTTCCGGCAGGAATTTCTAACAAGCTTTTTTCTAATGGTTTACGATATTGTTCCACAACAACGATTTTACCCTCATCTGTTAGAGCAATAATCGCAACTGCACCAGGATGTTTGACAATTTCTCTCGTCGATTCTGTCCCGTCTGGTAAGACGACGGTATCTACAGATAAATCAATCATCCTCCCAGTAAAAATCTGTTCAGTTTTTATCGTTTTTTCTTCAAATTTTTTCATCAGCTAATCCTTTCAACTCATTATTTTATTTTTTATTAAATTGTTGGTTTAGTAATTTTTCCATTAGAGTTGGGAATTGATGGTGTAATTTTGCACCAATAGCCATCCACCAAGGTAAATTAATCTCTCGTTTACGTTTAAATAGATTTTTGATGATTGCATTTGCGACTTGATCTGCTGTCAGCATATAACGTGCAACCGACTTTTGATAGCCACCATCAGGATCAGCTTGTTTAAAAAAGTTCGTTTTGACAGGACCTAAATTGACGGTCGTAATCAGTAAATCTTTCGTTTCAATTTCTAGTCGCACTGCATTTGTATAAGCAATCAATGCGCTCTTTGTCGCACTGTAAGCAGCAGCTTTCGGGGTTGCCATTTTGCCTGCCATTGAGCCAATATTAATAATATGTCCAAATGTTTGAGTTTGAAAAAACGGAATCATTACTTTTAGCGATTCAATTACAGCATAAACATTTAGCTTGAACATTCGATCGATATCATTTGTTTGAGTCAAATGTGCAGATTCGAAAATACCAAGCCCTGCATTATTAATTAATCCATCAATTTGTGAATGGTTTCGAATGACTTTTTTAAATACCGTTTGGCAAGCTGTTCGGTTACTTAAATCAGCCGCATAAACGTGAATTTGATTAGACGTTTTTTTACTCAGCTGCTCGTGCAATTGATTGAGTTTTTCTTCAGATCGACTAATCAGAATTAGATTAGCTTCTAGCTGAGTTAATTTAAATGCTAATGCTTGTCCAATACCGCTCGTGGCTCCCGTTATGATGATTGTTTTATTAGAAAAATTTTTCACAAAAAATCGAACCTCCTAATGCCACATTCTTCTATATTATGCTATGATTTAAGTGAAATCGCAAATTATTAATTGAGGTGATTCAGATAAAACCACTTATTATCGCACATCGTGGGGCAAGCTTTGACCGCCCAGAAAATAGCTTCGCTGCCTTTAAACTTGCTTATGATCAAGGGGCTGAAGGAATTGAAACGGATGTTCATCTCAGCAAAGATAACGTACCCGTCCTCATTCACGACCATACAGTTAACCGAGTGACGAGTCAAAAAGGCTTGATCAAACAATTCACATTTAAAGAGCTAAAACAGTTAGATATCGGTTCATGGTTTGACCCGATTTATCATACTGAACGAATCATGTCATTAGTAGATTTTTTACAATGGGCCGAACCGAGCCAATTGATGATTAATTTAGAATTAAAAACGAATAAAGTGAACTATCCCGAGGTTGAAGCGATTGTTTATCAATCTGTCGAGGAGTTAAAGATGCTTGATCGTGTTGTTTTTTCAAGCTTTAATCACTTGAGTCTTGAAAAATTATCTCAATTAAATCCAAACACTTATCGAGCGCTGTTAGCTAAAAGACATTCGTCTCGACTCATCAAACTGAGTCAACAATTAAATTTAACAGGTATCCACTTAAAGCAACGAGCGATTAACCTGATCACGACAAAAAAGTATCATCAATTCAATCAATATGTCGGTGCATATACAGTCAATCAGCCGAATGATCTGAGAAGATGCTTGCGGGCAAAGTGTGATATGATCATAACAGATCGTCCTGGTTTAACGATCGAAAAAAAGGAACTATTCCTTAATCAAAAAGATGACAAGTTCTAAATATAATTAAAAGAGGTTAATTGATATGAAAGTAACTTTTTTAGGTACAGGTGCGGGTCTGCCTTCTAAACAGCGGAATGTTAGCTCAGTTGCACTTCATTTGTTAAAGGATGAGGGTGCGATCTGGTTGTTTGACTGTGGAGAAGCAACTCAACACCAAATTTTGTATACAACATTGAAGCCACGAAAAATTGAAAAAATATTTATTACCCATTTACATGGTGACCATATCTATGGTTTACCAGGTCTATTAAGTAGTCGCTCTTTCCAAGAAGGCTCAAGTCCATTAACAATATTCGGACCAAAAGGACTAGATCAATTTATTGAGACGAGTTTAAATGTGAGTCAGACAAAGCTACAATATCCAATTCAATTTGTTGAGATTTTTGATGGCTATCAGCTCGTTGAAGCAGATTACACAGTTGATGTGATTAAATTAGACCACGGCATTGACTCGTTTGGCTATCGACTAACTGAACACGATCAAATTGGGGAACTACAAGTCGACCGATTAAAAGCATTAGGTATCCAACCTGGACCCATTTATCAACAAATTAAACAGAATGAAGTAACTGAATTAGCAGACGGAAGGGAAATAGCTCGAGCTGATGTTGTTGGACCAGATAAAAAAGGACGTAAACTAGCTATTTTCGGTGATACAAGATTTCCATATCGGTTTGAAAAGTTCGTTAAAGGTGTTGACTTATTAATCCACGAAGCCACTTTTGACGGTGCTGATCAAAATTTAGCGAATCAATATTACCATAGTTCAAATGTAGAAGTAGCCCAACTTGCTAAAAATGCAAATGTTAATCAGTTAGTGCTAACTCATCTTTCTGCTCGATATCAAGACCAGAACTTACGTGAGTTTTTGCAAGAAGCACAAGCAATTTTTGCAAAAACAACTGTGGCAAAAGACTTTTTAACAATCGAAATACCCAAAGCGACTCGTTAACCACAGTGCTTTGGGTATTATGTTACTGTTTAAAATCATCTAGAAAGTCTTTTTGAAAGCTTGTTGTTGGTGTGTCATTATTGACTTGATCTTTAATTTTTTTGAATGGGTTCTTCCCATATTTTGTGCTTAATTCGTCAATGACATTTTGTATTGCTTCATCCTGTAAATGTTCTTGATAATTAAATAAATTAAGCTGTTCAATCGCTTGTTCTTTTTCAACCAGATTTTGCGCTGTTACTCCGAGTAAACGAATCGGTTCACCATTCCAATTTGTATCAAATAATTCACTCGCTACCGCAAAAATCTCGTCCTCTTGTGCCAAATACTCATCTTTTGTAATACTCCTTGTGATCGTCTTTCGATTATAGTAACGAATCATAATTTGTAATGTTTCAGCAACAACCTCTTTACGTGCTAACCGAATAGCAACTTTCTGTGATAATCTTCGTAACAGTTTGGCAATTGTTGTATCGTCGGTTGTATCTTCCCGTAATGTTTCCGAATTTCCGATACTTTTAAAGTCATAAATCGCATCTGGATCAACTGGGCTCGTATCAATCCCTTTTGCACGTTGTTGAAGACGTTCGCCATTAACACCGAGGATTCGTTTTAGCTGAAATTGATCCGCTTCAACTAAATCACCGATTTTATAGACGTCAAGTTTGTGCAGTTTTTCTGCTGTCTTTTGACCAACGCCGTACATTTCTTCGATATCAAGTGGCCATAATTTTTCTGGTAAATCTCTTTTTCTTAGAATCGTAATTCCCATCGGCTTTTTCATGTCAGAAGCCATTTTTGCTAAAAATTTATTAGGTGCGATACCAATGCTACATGGTAAATCAAGCTCATTCTTGATTCTTTGCTGTAATCTTTCTGCAATTTCCCAAGGTGGACCTAAATCATAGCATTCGGTAATGTCCAGATAGCCTTCATCAATTGAAATTGGCTGAACAATTGGTGTAATCTCGGCCATAATTTTAAAAATCTCACTCGATGCTTGACGATAGCGATCAAAATTAGGTGGTAAGACAATTAGTTCAGGACAAAGTTTTTTTGCCTGCCATAAAGGCATCGTCGTTCGAACACCTTTTGCTCGTGCTTCATAGCTGCTCGTAACAATAATGCCACGGCGCTCTTCCGGATTCCCAGCAATGGCTAATGGTTTCCCTTTCAGTTCAGGATTATAAGCAGCCTCAACTGAAGCATAGAAACTGTTCATATCAAGATGAAAAATAATTCGTCCGTTTTTTGGATACCATTTCAACATTGTATCGCTTCCTTTTGAACAAGCATTTTCAACAAATTTTTATTTATGATTGACTGGCAACCTGTTTAATAATTTCAAGTACGAGTTCAGTTAATTTCACAAGTTCAGTAATTGGCATTTTTTCATTAGTCGTATGAATTTCTTCATAACCAACAGCTAAATTCACTGTCGGGATTCCAAAACCAGCAATAATATTAGCATCACTTCCGCCACCACTTTGTTTTAGAGCGCTCGTTCTACCAATCTGATCAATTGCCTGTTCTGCGATGCGCACGACGTGGTCATCTGCCGCTTGTTTAAAACCGGTATACATCACTTGTGTATCAATTTCAACATCTCCGCCAAGCTCACGAGCTGCATCAACAAATGCCTCTTCCATCTGACTCACTTGTTTTTTTACCTTAGCTGGTTCTAATGAACGTGCTTCAGCTAATACTTCAACATAATCACAAACAATATTTGTTTTCTGTCCACCTTCAAAACGTCCAATATTAGCCGTAGTTTCTTGATCAATGCGTCCTAATGGCATATTCGTAATTGCTTTAGAGGCAATTGTGATCGCAGAGACACCTTTTTCAGGTGCGACCCCAGCATGAGCTGTTTTCCCTTTTACTTTTGCTAAAAGCTTCATTTGTGTTGGAGCTGCAATGACAATGTCACCTACTGGTCCATCACTGTCAAGCGCATAACCAAATTCAGCATCAATTAATGCCGGGTCTAATGCCTTCGCACCAACTAAACCAGACTCCTCACCTACTGTAATCACAAACTGAATTTGTCCATGAGGTAGATTCTGTTCCTTAAGACAGTGGATTGCTTCAATCATTGTTGCTAAACCTGCTTTATCATCGGCACCAAGAATTGTCGTACCATCTGATTTAATTAAATCTCCTTCGATCTTTGGTTTAACACTTTTGCCAGGGAATACTGTATCCATATGTGATGTAAAATAAATCGGTGTTGCCTTTTGTTTCGCTGGTAACGTACAAATTAGATTACCTGCACCAAATCCAGTCTTAGACTTCGCATCATCTTCAATGACATTCAAGCCCAAGTCAGTAAAAATTGTTTTAAGAACTTGGGCAATTTCTGTTTCAGCTCCTGTTTCTGAGTCAATTTGAACAAGTTGCAAAAATTGGTCAACTAATCGTTGTCTATTAATCATTTAATTATTTCTCCTTTGTGAAGATAAAGACGTCTTCATCTCAATCTTTTCTTAAAAAGCTTGTCACTTCGAAAGAATCAAGTTACAATAGTGGTATGATTTCCTGTTTGAAGGAGGTATTTTCATGGCTAAGAAAAGAAAAGCAAAATCGAATCAACAAATGCAATCTGAACGCAAGCCTTCTAAACGAGAAAAGCGTACGAAGTTTGTCATTTACCTAATGATTATTATTATGCTCGGATCTGTGATCTCAGGCGCATTGGTACAAATATTTTCATAAGAAGAGTAGCTTTAAAATTAGCTACTCTTTTTCTATGCACAATTTTCAGTTACTGCTCGGTTTTTAATTTGTAAATAACGCTCAATTTCACCAAGTAATTGAAATAAACTTGCTCTGATTTCAAATTCTAATCTCGTTGTTGGTAATTGATCTTTTTCAAAATATGACTTTAGCCACTGTACTTGATCTAAGTGATAAGTTACTGCATTATTTGGATAAATTGCATCAGCTAAATCATTATATAAATCAGCGATTTTATGTGATTGTTTAACTGGTATGTCTAGTGGCTCAATCATTCGAATCATTTGCTCTAAACAATCTAATTGAACTTTTCGCATTGAAAAATAATCTTGTTGCTTGTGTGCCTGACGGCTAAACGTATTTTCAATATTTTTAGCTACCCATTCTTCCGCACGATATAATTGCTCCTTTAACTCATTGAACCGACTTTTCGGTAGATCTTTATTTTCACCTTTTAAATAACCAGCAAAGTGTCGAAAGATTTGTTGATAACTCGCTTCAATTTCTTTTTTATAGTCAGCTAATTTCTTATCTAAACTTGGCATATATAGATTAAGAACTAACGCTACCCCAATTCCAAGCACCATAATCACAATCTCATTGATGATAATCGGTTGATCAATCGTACCTGTTTCATAAAAATGAAAGATAACAACAAGACTTGTCACAATCCCAGGTGCAATTTTTAAAAAATTAGAGATTGGGATGAAAACAAGGAGCAATAAGCCTACCGTCCACGGCTCATAGCCTAAGTTATCAAAAATAAAATAAGCAAAAACAATTGATAAAAGGCCTGCAGCGAAACGTTGTCCAGCGATTAAAAATGATTGCTTCCTTGTTGGCTGAATACACAATACTGCAATAATCCCTGCTGAACCTGTAAAATTCAACCCCAGTGTTTCAGCAATCAAAACTGCAATTGGCACCGCCACAATCATTTTAAGCATTTGATAGTCTATTTTCACTTCGATTCGCTCCTCACCTATTTTAAACTAAATCATACAACCTAACCTTTATTATAGTTTACAATAGTAAAATATTCAAAACCAATTAAAAAAATAGCCCTAACTACTTTATTCTGTCACAAATAAAATAACTAGGACTGATATTAATGATTTAATATATTGGTGTTGTGTCGCCTGAGATATTTTCTAAAATGTTTTTAACGTGTGACATAAATCTTCCGCAAATTACACCATCTAAAATTCGATGGTCAAGTGATAAACACAAATTGACCATATCACGCGCTGCAAACATGTCATTAATAATCACAGGCTTCTTCACAATCGATTCTACTTGTAAGATGGCCGCTTGTGGATAATTAATGACACCCATCGATTGAACAGAACCAAACGTTCCCGTATTGTTAACCGTAAAGGTTCCGCCTTCCATATCTGCTTGCGTCAACTGATTATGCTTTGCTTTATGCGCCAATTGATGAACACTCTTTGCAATCCCTTTAATACTTTTTTCATCAACATTATGAATCACAGGTACATACAACTCAGTTTCATTTCCAACTGCGATCGATAAGTTAATCTCTTTATGTTGAATAATCTTATCATCTTGCCACGAACTATTTAATTCGGGAAATTCTTTTAATGCCTTGGCTACCGCATTTAAAAAGAATGCGAAATATGATAGGTTATAACCTTCTTCTTCTCTAAATTTGTCCTTTTCAGCATTACGATAAGCAACTAAGTTTGTCACGTCAACTTCAATCATCATCCAAGCGTGTGGTATTTCTGTTTTAGCTCGAACCATATTAGTAGCAATTGCTTTTCTAATTCCGGTAACAGGAATCTCACGATTAACCGCTACTGGGGGAACAGGCTGTTGTGTCGTTTTAGCTTGGATAATCGACTCATTTTCGATTGATTCAACAACCTGATTATTTTCGTTATTCAAATAATTGAGCACATCTTTTCGAGTAATTCTTCCGGCTAATCCAGTCCCTCTTAGCTTACTTAAATCAATCTGATGTTCTTGTGCTAGAGTTAAAACTGCAGGTGAGTATCTTTGCTTCATTGATTCTGATTTTTGCGTTTGACTTTTTTTAGCACGATCATGCTCTTGAACATCAACTTCATGATCGTGATCTTCAGTGTGACCTGAATCAACTTTAATTTCAAATATAGGTGTTCCGACGTTAACAGTCTCATCTTCTTCAGCAAGCAACTTCACAATTGTTCCTGAATACAATGCTGGAACTTCTGCATTAACTTTATCAGTCATCACCTCTAGTACTGGTTGATATTGCTCAATTTTATCACCAGCCTTAATCAGCCACTGGCTAATCGTACCTTCAGTTACACTTTCACCTAGTTGTGGCATTGTCATTGTTTTAATCGTCATCTGAATCCCTCCAATCTACTAAAATAGAGCCAAATCGATCATAGCTTGTTTAATTTTATCTTTATTGACCATAAATTCTTTTTCTAATGTTGGTGCATACGGCATCGCCGGTACGTCTGGACCAGCTAACCTCTGAATTGGTGCATCTAAATCAAATAAACAGTGTTCAGCGATAATTGCTGAAACCTCACTAATAATACTGCCTTCTTTATTGTCTTCAGTAACGAGTAACACTTTGCCCGTCTGTTTCGCTGCTTGAATGATAGCAACTTGATCTAATGGGTAGACTGTTCTTAAATCAAGGACATGTACATCAATCTCTTTTTCGGTTGCTAGCTCATTGGCTATTTCTTTTACATAATGCAACATTAAACCATACGAAATAACGGTGATATCTGATCCTTCACGAACGAGATTTGCTTTTCCAATAGGGATCAGTTCATCCGTTTCTGGTACTTCTTCTTTTAATAATCGATACGCTCGCTTATGTTCAAAGAATAGAACTGGATCCGGATCACGAATAGCTGCTTTTAATAACCCTTTTGCATCTCTTGGACTTGATGGCATCACGATTTTTAATCCTGGTTGATTCGCAAAAATAGCTTCCATCGATTGTGAATGATAGAGTGCCCCGTGAACACCACCGCCATAAGGTGCCCTAATTGTGATCGGGCTACTCCAGTCATTATTTGAACGATAGCGTAACTTAGCTGCTTCAGAAATAATCTGGTTAACAGCAGGTAAAATAAAATCAGCAAACTGAATTTCTGCAATTGGAATCATCCCGTACATCGCAGCTCCAATACCAACACCAACAATCGCTGATTCAGCTAACGGTGTATCTATGACTCGTTTTTCGCCAAACTGCTCATAAAGACCATCAGTTGCACGAAAAACTCCCCCACGTTTACCTACATCTTCACCTAAGATAAAGACCTTCTCATCACGTTCCATCTCTTCTTTCATCGCCAATTGAATCGCTTCAATATATGATAATACAGACATTGTTTCTTCCCTCCCTTACTGATAAACACCATCATAGAGTGTTTCAACTGATGGATATGGTGCTTTTTCAGCAGCTTCTGTTGCTTGATTGATCTCAACTTTAATCGCAGCTTCCATTTCTGATTCGATCTGATCAGTTAATATATTTTTTTTAACTAAATATTGTCTAAACGTATGAAGACCGTCTTGTTCTTTTGCTTGATCAATCTCTTCTTGTGTCCGATAAGTCATATCATCATCATCACTTGAGTGTGCCGTTAAACGGTAACTGACCGCTTCAATCAGTGACGGACCTTCCCCTTTAAGTGCACGATCTCGAGCTTTTTTTATCGCTTGATAAACAGCTAATGGATTATTGCCGTCAATCGTTTCCCCATACATGCCGTAGCCAATCGCACGATCCGAAATTTTTTCACAAGCAACTTGTTTATTTAATGGGACCGAGATCGCATATTGATTGTTTTCAACCATAATGATGACCGGTAATTTATGAACAGCGGCAAAGTTGGCTCCTTCATGAAAATCACCTTGATTCGTAGAACCTTCACCTAAAGTGACAAATGAAATCGCTTGATCGTTATTCATTTGGCAAGCTAGGCCAACACCTACCGCATGTGGGACTTGGGTAGTAACTGGTGATGAGCCTGACAACATGCGTAATCGCTTCGAACCAAAATGCCCAGGCATCTGTCTTCCACCCGAGTTTGGATCAGCTGCTTTTGCAAATGCTTGCATCATTAAATCTTTAACTGTCATCCCCAATGCAAGTACAACACCAAAATCTCGATAATATGGTGCTGTATAATCACGCTCACGATCCAAGGCATAGGCGGCACCAACTTGTTGAGCTTCCTGTCCTTGACATGATACTAAAAAAGGTATTTTCCCCGCGCGGTTAAGGAGCCATGTCCGCTCATCAAAACGACGCGCTGTTAGCATTAAACGATACATTTCTAATACGTCATCATCTGTTAATTGTAAATCTTCATGATTAATCATTTGAATACTCCTCTCATAAGCTATGAACTGGCTGATCATCAATTGCCAGCGCCACTTCTTGAATCGCTTCACTTAACGATGGGTGTGGATGAATGCTGTAGCCGATTTCTGCAGCAGTTGCATCGAGCAACATCGCCAGACTGGTTTCAGCAATTAATTCGGTTACTTGATTACCGATCATGTGCACACCAAGTAAATCTTTTGTATCTTGGTCAATAATCATTTTTACAAATCCGCTATTATCACCATTAACTAATGCTTTACCAATTGCTGAAAAAGGTAGTTTTTTTACTTTAATGTTCAGACCTTGATCAGATGCTTCAGCTTCACTTAAACCAACTGTGGCAACTTCTGGTTGACTGTAAACACAACTTGGGACAAAGGCCTGTTGCTGAAACTTATCGAGCTGCCCAACCATATGCTCAACGGCTAGCTTGCCTTCATGTGCAGCGACATGTGCCAACTGTTCCCCACCGATGCAGTCACCAACAGCATAGATATGATCTTCTTTTGTTTGATAATATTTATTAACATCGATAAAACCAGCTGAATCGGTCGTAATTGACGTATTACTAATTCCAATATCAGCTAGATTAGCTGAACGCCCTATTGCAACGAGCACTTGATCGGTTATGATTGTCTGCTTTTCTTTTTTATCAGTTAACTCAAGTTCAACTGCTTGATTGCTAATAATCCTGTGATTAATAACTGTATTGTTTGTTAAGACGTTGATACCTTTTGTCTTTAAATCTTTTGCTAATTGTTTGGCGATTTCTTGATCAAATGATGGTAACAGCTGTGTTTGGTTTTCGATTAACGTGACATTGACACCAAAATCATTAAGCATTGAAGCCCATTCTACCCCAATCACGCCACCACCAATAATCGCTATCGATTCAGGTAATTTTTCTAATCTTAAAGCATCATCAGACGATAAAATAAACTTGCCATCAAATGGTAGAAGATCCAATTGATTTGCTACCGTACCTGTTGCAAGCAAAACGTGCTTACCAATTAAAATTGTATTTTCTTGTTCTCCTTCATGTTCAACCGAGATTGCTCCCGCCATCGGTGAAAAGATTGATGGCCCTAATAAACGGCCATAACCATTGAATATGTTTATTTTATTATGTTTCATTAAATGTTGGAGTCCACGATAAAGTTGGTTAACAACATCTTCTTTTCGTGCTTGGATTTTAGCAAAATGGAGTACCGGATTTGACGTTTCAATGCCATATTGCTGACTGTTAAGCACATCTTGATAAAACGATGCACTTTTTAAAAGCGTCTTCGTTGGGATACATCCCTTGTGTAAACATGTACCGCCAATTAATTCTTTTTCAACTAAAGCAACACTTAACCCTAACTGTCGAGCACGAATGGCTGCGATATAGCCCCCCATACCACCACCTAATATTACTAGGTCATAATTTTCACTCATAAAAAAAGCTCCTTTTCCAATAAAGTTAGTGTGCGAAGGATCAATTACTCATTTATATCTTATCGTTTATCAATTATTTTAGCAAGTGATTTATTATATGATGTTAGTACCTAGTTACAATTTGTTCACAAAAATAACTGTAGCATGAATGAGCTACAGTTATTTTAATACTATTTATTAAAAAAAACTTGATAAAGTGATTTTACTGCGTCATTGACAGCTTTTTCTTTAATGCCAAACATTAAAGAAACCTCTGAAGAACCTTGATTAATCATTTCAATATTAACATTTGCATCTTTGAATGCTTTTGCAGCAGTGTAAGCTGTTCCAACTTGACTCTGCATGCCTTCTCCAACGATCATCACTAGTGCTAATCCACGCTCAACATGGACTTGGTCAGGTTTTAACTCTGCCTTAATTCGCTCAAGCACGATCTCTTCTTTTTGCTCATCCATCTGTTCTTCCCGCATAATTACTGACAAGTCATCGATTCCTGAAGGTGTATGTTCATAAGAAATCCCCTCATCTTCTAAAATTTGCAATAGTTTGCGTCCGAAACCAACTTCCCTGTTCATTAAGTATTTACTAATGTATATACTCATAAATCCATTATCACTAGCGATTCCAACTACAGGATTAGCTTGAATATCGACTTCTTTTTTAGAGACAATAATCGTACCGAGGGCATCGGGGTTATTTGTGTTCTTAATACAAACTGGAATTTCAGCACGAACAGCTGGGATTAAAGCTTCTGCATGAAAAACAGAAAAACCAGCATACGATAGTTCTCTCATTTCTTTATATGTTAAAGCCGTAATTTCTTTAGGATTTTTAACGATCGATGGATTGACACAATAAACAGAATCAACATCAGTGAAATTCTCATAAAGCTCTGCCTTCACACCTGCCGCAACGATTGAACCGGTAATGTCTGATCCACCTCTGGAAAATGTTACCAACTTCCCTGCCGATGTGTAACCAAAGAATCCAGGAATAATCAAAATTTCTTCATATTCTCTTAATCGATAGATTTCCGCAAAACTTTCTTCAAGAATTTGTGCGCCACCAGGCTGTTCACTCAGGATCAATCCTGCATCTTTCGGATTCAAATATCGAGCGTTAATTCCAAGTGATTGTAAGTATTCACTGAGTATCTGCGCAAGTGTGTCTTCACCAATTGCTTTAATAGCATCTAACTTAAAGTTTAAATCACCATCACTCTGAAAAATTTCTGTCACATGAGATTCAATCTTAGTTATAACTTGATTTGATAACCCTAAATCATCGACAATTGAATGAAACCGAGCAATAACTTCAGCTAACTCAGCATGATACTTTTGTTTTCTCTGATACGATTCGCCAAGTTCAATCAATAAATCAGTTACTTTAACATCATCAGCATGACGTTTTCCAGGAGCAGAGACGATAATTACACGTCTCTGCTCATCTGCTTGAATAATTGTGGCTACCTTTTTTAATTGTACGGCATCTGCTACTGAACTTCCCCCAAATTTGGCTACTTTCATCATATACATCTCCAATATTATTTTTCTATATCAAATCTTACCACAAAAAATAATATATTGTTATAGAAAATTCAGTTTATTTTAAAATAGATGGAGATGATTGAACCGAACTTACTTTGTCAGCGCTTTATAAACATTTGTGTCCAGTATTTACCGTCTTCAACATAGCCAACTCCGATATGACTGAAATCACCTAGAATGTTAGCGCGGTGACCTGAACTGTTCATCCAAGCCCTAAAAACAGCATGTGGCGTCTGTTGTCCACGTGCAATGTTTTCAGCCGCCCGACGATACTGAAGTCCAAAATCCTGAATCATATCAAATGGCGATCCATATACAGGACTTGTATGTGAAAAATAATTATTTTCTAACATATCAGCTGATTTAATTCTTGCAACCCTTGATAATTGCCAATCTGGACGAAGCTCATTCAACCCATTACGAACGCGCTCTTGATTGACTAGCTGAATGACGATATGTTCCGTGTGTTTAATCGCATCAATATTTGGAATTGAAATTTTGTCTTTTGGATAAATTAAATCTGGGTTTTCAAGCTGAGGATTAGCCTCAATGATTTCTGTCACCCCAATTTGATACTTGAGTGCAATCTTCCAAAGTGTATCATTAGGTTGAACAGTATACGTTGACTCGGCATGTATATTTATCGGAATTAAGATAAACAACACTCCAATTAAAACTATAATTTTTTTCATAAAAAAACCTCCTTTTTGCTTAGTTTGGGCAAAAAAAAGGTTAGTATACGTTACTTTTAACACATTACTCGATCATCAATTTAATTTTTTTTACTTTAGCTTGATTAGCTCAGCGATTTAAATTTTAATGATAGAAAACGAACACTTGAGCAGAATTGGTTAATCTTCATATTACAGCAACTTCTTTGTTTACTTTGCTATAAAGAGTTAGACTTCTGCAGTTAAAATCCTCTTTTACCGATTCCAAAAACGATAAAAGAGGATTTAATCAATTGTTAACTCGCACGATATTCAAGTCTTAAATGATCAGCAACCATTGCGATGAATTCGCTATTAGTCGGTTTTGCTTTTGAACTGCTGACAGTGTAGCCAAATAATTCAGAGATGGAGTCGATATTTCCGCGACTCCAAGCAACTTCAATCGCATGGCGGATCGCACGTTCAACACGTGATGGTGTCGTATTGTATTTTTTTGCAATGTCTGGATAAAGCACTTTCGTAATTGAGCCTAATAATTCAACGTTATTAAAAATCATCGTAATCGCTTCTCGTAAATACATGTAGCCTTTAATATGTGCCGGGACGCCAACTTCATGGATGATATTTGTAATGCTAGCTTCTAAATCAAACTTCTTTTGTTTATGATCTGGGTGTTTCGCCGTTTTTCGTTCTATTTTTGGTTTACCATAAACTTGCCTCACTTGATCAGCTAAGTATTCTAAATCAAATGGCTTCAAGATAAAGTATGACGCACCTAGGTTAGCAGCCTTTTTCATCACATCTTCTTGACCGAAGGCGGTTAGCATGATGACATGAGGTTGTTTTTTTAACTCTAGATTTCTCATTTCCGTTAATACAGCTAATCCATCCATATGAGGCATAATAATATCTAAGATGACAACATCTGGATTCGTTTCTGTTAAGAGTTCCAAACTATCCCTTCCGTTATGAGCGACACCTACAATTTCGATGTCTTGTTGTGTTTCAAAATACTCCTCCATTACTCTGACTAGTTCCTGGTTGTCATCAACCAAACAAATTTTAATCTTTGACACATTTAATTCCTCCTTATTATGCTATCTACTCCTAACTAAGATTCGACGAAAAATCGCTTATCCCTTTTTAATCATCCAAGAAAATTTTTATTCGCTAAAACTTCTGTCAATTCGCTAAAAACACAAAAATTAATTAGCTTTAATTCCTTTTTTTATCTATTTTGTCGAAAATAATTTATTAAGATTATAACATACTTCAGTGAGTTGGGCGATTTCCTAATGTAAATATACATTAAAAAATAGCGCTAAGTTAATCGCGCTATTTTTGGTTCGATTATGAATTAAGCAATTAGCCTGCTTGCGCAAAGGTTTCTTTGTAATTTATTTCTGCCTCTTCTAACATCCACTCAATATGAATCCCATAACCAGATGTAGGGTCATTCACGAAAACATGTGTTACTGCTCCAACAATTTTATTGTCCTGAATGATTGGGCTTCCGCTCATCCCTTGAACAATCCCACCTGTTTTCTCAAGTAAACGTTCATCGGTTACTTTAATAACCATTCCCTTTGTAGCTGGATTTGTTTGTTCGATTGCACTGATAATTTCAATGTCAAATGTTTCAACTTCCTCTTCATTCACAACGGTTAAAATTTGTGCGGGACCTTCTTTTACTTCATTGCTATAAGCGATAGGTAATGGATCAATGGTATCCGCATCTTTTAAATCAATGCTTAATTGTCCAAAAACTCCAAACGAGCTATTCTTAGTGATGTTTCCTAATAAATTCTCATTTTTATTAAATGATGCCCTTTTTTCACCGGGTATGCCACTATCCCCTTTCTGGATCGATGTGATTCTAGATTTTACAATTGTTCCAGACTTTATTTCAATCGGTTCTTTCGTATCGACATCAGCAATTACATGCCCAAGTGCACCATACATATTTGTTTTTGGATCAAAGAAAGTTAAAGTTCCGATTCCAGCCGCTGAATCTCTAATATATAAACCAATTTTGTAACTATCTGTTTTTTCATCATATGATGGCATTAATTCTTCTTCAAATGTTTGATGATTGCGCTGGAATTTAACTTTGATGGGTTGATTATTAGCACCAGATTCTGACACAATTGGGCCAATATCAGCAATTGTTTGAATCACTTGCTCGTTCATTTCTAAAATATTATCGCCAATTTTTATCCCTAAATCACGTCCAGGTGATTCACTTTCTTCACCTTCGCCTAAATAATGATAACCAACAACTAATACCCCTAAAGTTTCTAAATTTACCCCTATTGATTGACCTCCAGGAATGACTTGATATTGTTGTTTGACATTGACATTAATTCTTTTTAGCGGAAAATCTTTATACTGATATTTTAAGTTAGTTTTGCCAACTTTAAGTGGTTCAACGGAGCTATTGTTTAATTTAATGATGTCTTGCTCAGATTGATCAATTAGATTAAATGAATGAGCAGAATCAGTTAGTTGAAATGTTTCAGTACTATTTGTATATAGATTAACCTCTGTTGGAATGGTTAAATAATTTTTGACTGTTGGAAAAAATGGTAGTCCAAATAACACAATGAATAAAACGATTCCACAGATTGATTTGATTAATTGTCTTTTCACAATTCACTCTCCTTCGCTGTTTGTTTTATTTTTTTCTGTACCTCTACTTTGACCTTTTTCACAGCTTTTTAAACCAAGTAAAGTTCTCAAAAACTTGAGAAGATTTCCTTCTTTACATATAAAAAAAGAAGCTTAATTTGAATAAGCTTCTTAATCCACAAATTATTATTTTTTCGTATTAATCGATAAAAATTAATTACTTTTAAAATCTTTAGCTCTAGTGATTAATTCTTTAGCGTGACTAACTGAGGCATCAGTTAAGGTTGTACCTGTTGTCATCCGGGCTAATTCTTCAATTCGATTGGATTCCTCTAATTGGATCACCGTCGTGTATGTTTCTTTATTTGTCGTTCCTTTTTCAATTAGTAAATGATTGTCTGCCATTGCAGCAACTTGTGGTAAATGCGTAATACATAAAACTTGTGAATCAAGTGAAATCGTATGAATTTTTTCAGCGATCGCTTGTGCAACTCTACCACTAACACCTGTATCAACCTCATCAAAGATTACACTTGTCACACCTTGATGTTTGGCAAAAACCTTTTTAAATGCAAGCATGATCCTTGATAACTCACCACCTGATGCAACGCGATCCAACGGTTTAACTGGTTCACCAGGATTTGTTGACAGTAAAAAGCGAACTTGATCAAAACCTGTCTCACCTAGTTGAACGGGTTTACCTAAAAGTTCGGGATCATCTGGTTTTCCACCACGAATCTGAATTTCTGTTTCAAACTGAGCTTTCTCCATGTAAAGATCCTTCAGTTCGGTTTTAATGACTTTAATTAAACGCTTGGCACCATTAACACGCAAATCATGCAATTGTTTTGCTTCAATTAAAGCATCTTCAGCTAGCTCAGTGATTTCTTCTGTCATCTCCTGCAGTGATTGATCACGATTCTCTAATTGTTCAATTTCATCCTCAATTTCTGCAGCATATTCAATGATCTCATTTACTGTAGAACCATATTTTCTAATCAACAGATGAATTTCATTTAAACGTGATTCGATCATAGCTAATCGTTCAGGTTCATACGCAAGCTGATCCAAATAATTTCGTAGTTCAATACTAATCTCTTCAAACATATAGTAATTATTCGAATAATTCTCGGTGACCTTTTTTAATTCCTCTTCGTGACTACTTGCTGTCTCTAAAGCACTTAAGCCCAACGAAAGCCAATCGAGTCCCTTATGCTCACCTCTTAATGCATTATATGTTTCTTCAACATTTGTATAGATTTGTTCAAAATTAACCAGTTTTTCACGTTCTTTTCTTAATTCAAGATCTTCATTTACAGTTAGATTTGCTTGATTAATTTCATTTAATTGAAAACGAAGTAAATCAAGCCGTTGAATTGATTCTTGTTCATTATGCTTCAAGGAATCAAAAACTGTTTTTGTTTTCTTTAATTTTTGATACACTTTTTGATAATCGTTATAGATATCAGCGTTATGTTCTTGATTAAATAAGTCCAACAAAGCTAAGTGTCGACTAGAGTCAAGCAGTGATTGCGTCTCGTGTTGTGAGTGAATATCAATTAATGTTTGTCCGAATTCACGTAAAATCGCTAATGTTACCAATGATCCATTCACACGACAGATACTTTTTCCTTTTGCACTAATTGTTCGATGCAGGACGATCATACCTTCTGAATCATATTCAATACCGTATTCTGCAAACAATTTGTAAATTGCATGTTTGGGATCTTCGATCGTAAATAAACCTTCCAAAACAGCTTTATTTTCACCATGCCGAACATATTCTACCGAGCCTCTTCCTCCAGCAAGTAGCCCAATTGCATCAATAATGATTGATTTTCCTGCACCAGTCTCACCAGTTAAAACGGTTAAGCCATCATTAAAAGAAATCGTTAGTTGATTAATGATGGTAAAGTTCTGAATTGAAAGTTCAGTTAACAAAACCACTCACCTCAATTAAATAGAAAAATTTTAAAGCATTTCTAGAAATTTCTTTTCAATCTCAGGAGTCACATCTTCGTTCCGACAAATAATTAAGATTGTATCATCCCCACAAATAGTGCCAAGAATATCATCCCATTGCAAGTGATCAATTAAAGTACCAAGTGCATTTGCATTACCGGGTAAAGTTTTTAACACTAAAAAATGCGTTGCTTTATCGATACTTACAAATGAATCTTGCATTAATCGTTTAAGCTTTTCTAATGGGTTAAACCGTCGATCAGCTGGCAAGCTATACTTATAGCTTCCATTTTCAGTTGGCACCTTAATTAAATGTAGTTCTTTGATATCTCTTGAGATCGTTGCTTGTGTCACGTTATAGCCTTCACTTCTTAAAATATCAACTAGTTCTTCTTGTGTTTCAACATCATGCTGATTAATGTACTCCCGAATTTTTATATGTCGTTGTCCTTTTTTCATTTAAACATCCCCTCTCTTATAAAACTAAAAGGCCTGATGTGCTTCAGTAACAATTTGATTAATTTTATTTGTATAATCTTCAAATGTAACCGCTTTATTTGGTTGATAGCTAAAATGTGCTAAGAACTCAATGTTACCATCCCCACCAGTGATTGGTGAATAAGTTAATCCCTTTAAGACTAAATCGTTATCAGCAGCGACTGCAATTGTATCTTGTAGTACTGTTTTATGAACAGCAGGATTTCTTACAATTCCGCGGTTTTCAACTTTGTCTTTTCCTGCTTCAAATTGGGGTTTTATCAAAGCGACTAAATCAGCGTTTTCTGTAAGAATCGCTTGTAATGGTGGGAAAATTAATTTTAATGAGATGAATGACACGTCAATTGTAGCAAAATTAGGTTGACCAACAGTGAATAGCTCGGGAGTTGCATAACGAAAGTTCGTCCGTTCCATTACAATTACCCTGTCATCATTTCTTAATTTCCATGCCAGCTGATTATAGCCCACATCAATAGCATAACAAAGTTCGATGCCGTTTTGTAAGGCGCAATCAGTAAAACCACCTGTTGATGCACCAACATCAACCATAATTCGTCCGTTCAGATCAAGCTCGAATACTTTTAATGCTTTTTCTAATTTTAATCCACCCCGTCCAACATAAGGAATCGCTTTTCCTTTGATCGTGAGTGGAATATTTGAATGAACTTTGACTCCAGGTTTATCCAATCGATCAGTCCCTGAAAATACAAGACCAGCCATAATACTGCGTTTTGCTTGTTCACGTGTTTCGACTAAGCCTCTTTCAACAACTAAGACATCCAGTCTAACTTTTTTTATTGTCATAATATCTTTTATCCTCTACTTTAGCCAAGGTGATCACCTGACTATTTAATAATCTCGATGATAAGTATTTAAATTAAAAAAATTATGCATCTCGGTCGCTTATATAATTAACGAGTGAAGCGAGCATTGAATTTGCAATGGTGGCCTCTTCTAATAACTTGATTGCCATCGCAACATTCTTTTCTTTTACTTTAATTGCCCCGTCTATTCCTAATAACTTCGGATAAGTACTTTTTTCATTATCTTGGTCACTACCGACTTGTTTCCCAAGCTTTATTTGATCACCCTCAACATCAAGTATATCATCCTGAATTTGAAAAAGTAATCCAATATGGTGACCATATTGCTTAACAGCCAAGCGTTCAGTTTGTGAGGCACCAGCCAAATATGCACCCATTTCCACTGCAAAAATTAATAATTCACCTGTCTTCAATTGGTGAATTTGTTCGAGTTGAGCTATATCTATCTGTTTCTCTTCCGCTTCAAGATCAAGTATTTGTCCTGCGACCATGCCAGATGAACCTGAAGCGATGCTTAGTCGATTGATAACCGTTACTTTTTGCTCAGCTGATAACTGTTTTGCTTCTGTAATCACTTGAAATGCCATTGTCAATAAAGCATCTCCAGCTAAGATTGCCGTTGCTTCATCAAACTGAATATGATTCGTTGGTTGTCCACGTCTAAGCTGGTCATCATCCATTGCCGGCAAATCATCGTGAATCAGTGAGTATGTATGAATCATCTCAAGTGCTACGGCTACTGGAAGTACATCATCTCTTGTGCCACCAAATGCCTCTGCACTAGCAATCATAAGTATCGGTCGAATTCGCTTCCCACCAGCTTTAATTGAATAAAGCATTGAGTTTTTTAGTGTTGTTGGAATATTCATTCGTTCAACTATTTCAATAATCGCTTGATTAACAATTAATTGATTCTCTTTTATATAATCATTTAGCTGGACTGCCATCATTACTCCTCCTCAATTTCAACGCGCTTGAACTCACCGTCTTCTGTAATAATATTTGCGACTTGTTTTTCAACTTGGGTCAATTTATCGTCACACCACTTTGATAATTTCATTCCTTTTTCATAATAGGAAATCGCATCTTCTAGTGGGACATCATCTGCTTCTAGCTTTTGAATAATCGCTTCTAATTCAGCCATTGTTGCTTCAAACGTTCTTTTTTTCTCAGTCATGTTCATCCTCCCTAATCGTTGTAATTTTCGAATCGATGATTCCGTCAGTTAATTTTAGTGTGATTTTTTCTCCTGAATTAACTTGTCTAACCGATTTAATAATAGTCCCCGTTTGATCATAACTAATCGAGTAACCTCGCTTCATTGTACTTAATGGACTTAACAAGTGAAGTTGGTTTAAATAATGATCAAATCGAGTCAATTTGTTATTAAAAAGTTGTTGAAAATGGTGATCTAGTGCCTGAGTTAAAAATTCGACTTTCTGTTGAGCGACCGATACCCGATGATTTGGACTATTCAACTTTAATTGCGCTGATGCTCGGTAAAGATTGTCTTTGTTTTTTCGGATTTGTTGAGTGATATTTTTCGCCAAAAGTTCAACCAAACGATCTAATTGCTGCTCTTTTTCGGCAATTAGTTGTTTAGGGTATTGGAACGCATAATTTGCTTGTAAATAAGATAGGCGCTCTCTTTTTCGTTTTATTAGTCCATTAAACTCTTTTGTTAATGTTCTTTTGGCCTGAAGAACTCGTGCTGTTAATTCAGTTTGAAGTGGGACAGCTAATTCGGCAGCAGCTGTTGGAGTCGGTGCTCTCAAATCAGCAACAAAATCAACAATCGTTGTATCCGTTTCATGACCAACACCTGAAATAATCGGAATTTTTGATGTAGCAACTGCTCTAGCAACAATCTCTTCATTAAATGGCCATAATTCTTCGATTGAGCCACCACCTCGGGCTATGATTAAATGATCAATCGTTGCGTCTAAATTAGCTTGGGCAATTTTTTTGACCAGATCATTTTTTGCCTGATCACCTTGAACGAGAGCTGGAAAAATTGATATTTTCACAGGTGGGAACCGTCGATTGATTGTTGATAAAATATCTTGAATCGCAGCACCAGTGGGTGAGGTAATGATCCCGATATGTTCTGGAATTGATCGGATCAGTCTTTTTTTAGACTGATCAAATAAACCCTCACGTTCTAGCTTTTCTTTCAATTGCTCAAAAGCTAGGTTTAATGCACCGATGCCATCTGGAATCATATCATGGACGTAAAGTTGATATTGTCCCATTGCTTCATAGACGCTTACTTCACCTTTTATAATGACATCCATCCCATTTTCAGGGGCAAATCTTAATGAGCGATTATAACCAGCAAACATTACAGCCAAAATTTTTGACTGCTCATCTTTTAGAGTAAAATACATATGTCCGCGACTATGGTGCTTAAAATTCGAAATTTCTCCTTTTAACCAAACAGTCGTTAAATGCTGATCCAACTCAAATTTTCTTTTTATATAACGCGTTAAAGCTGTTACCGTTAAATATTTCTCTACCACATTTATCACGCCCAGTTAATTACTTTTGTGCATGGTTAATTGCTGCTTTGATTGTATTTTTTAACAGCATTGTTATTGTCATTGGACCGACCCCTTTTGGAACGGGAGTTAAATAACTAGCCTGCTCTTTTACTGAGTCAAAATCTACATCCCCAGTCAAAGTGCCATCATCTAATCGATTGATGCCAACGTCAATCACTGTTGCACCTTTTTTTATGTAAGATCTGTCAATCATGCGGGCTCGACCAACAGCAACAATGACAATATCCGCCAATTGAACGAGTTCCTTCATGTTAGCTGTCTTTGAATGACAATAGGTAACTGTCGCATTTTCATTTAACAAGAGCTGACCAATTGGTTTACCAACAATATTACTACGACCGATGACAACTGCATGTTTCCCAGCAATGTCGATATCATATAATTTCAACATTGTTAAAATGCCGTATGGTGTGCACGGTAAGAATGTATCTTGATTTGTCATCATTTTCCCAATATTAATTGGATGAAACCCATCTACATCCTTTGATGGACGAATTGCCTCGATGACGAGTTGTTCATCAATATGGGCAGGTAGAGGTAATTGGACTAAAATACCGTCTACAACAGTATCTTGATTTAATTGGTCAATCAAAGATAATAATTCTGCCTCAGTTGTTTCTGCTGGTAATTGAATCAGTTCTGAATCCATCCCAATATAATCTGCTGCTTTTTGCTTCCCCGATACGTAAGACTTTGAAGCAGGGTGATCACCGATTAAAACAACCGTTAGCTTCGGATCAATTCCTTTTCTTTTCAGATTTACGATTTCTTCTTTCATTTTCACACGTAATGTCTCAGCGAGCTGGTTACCATAAATAATTGTTGCTGTCATGATTAAATATCCCCTTTATTTATTCATTTTTGCTAGTACACCATTAATAAATTGACCTGATTTTTCATCTCCATATATATGAGCAATTTCAATTGCTTCGTTAATGGCAACACCTTTAGGCGTCTCTAATTCATAAAAAATTTCAAATGTTGCAATCCGTAACAGCGTTTTTTCAACATTTGCCAATCTGTTCAGTGACCAATTTTCCAAATGCTCCTCAATTTTCCGGTCAATTGCAACTTGTTCCCTAATAACACCAGAAATCAGCGTTGTAACAAATTCATCCGTTTCATTATCTAGAATATTTTCTATCGCGAGATTTGCGTCGTATTCTTCATAATCTAATGAGAAAAGAACTTGAAATGCATTTTCTCTTCCGCGTCTTCGATTCATCTGTATTCTCCTTGTTTATCTCTATAGTTATTTTTTTCTCAAATGGCGACTGTAAAAACTAATCATAGCATAATGAATCGATTTCTAAAATAGTTTTTTCAAATTTGCTACGAGCTTGTAGACAAATTCAAGGTCCTTGTCAAATTTTAGTCAAACAAACAATGAAAAGACCCATAGAGCTAATCTCTAGGGTCTTCTTGGTTGCTCAGTTTTACTCACCTTGTGGATCTTCTTTTTCCATTTGAACACCAACAACATGGACATTGATTTCTTCAATTTCTAATGCCGTCATTGTTTTCAGTGTTTGTCTAATATTTTGTTGAACCTTTTGAGCCACAATCGGAATCGTTACACCATAATCAAACACGACAAAGACATCAATCGTAACACCAGTTTGTGTTAATTCAACCTTAATTCCTTTACCATGAGTCTTTAACCCAAATCGTTCAGCAACATCTGTTGCAAAATTACCACGTCTTGAGTATACACCTTCAATTTCAGTAGTCGCGATTCCAGCAATTACTTCGATTACTTCAGGTGCAATTTCCACCTTACCTAAACTTGAATCTTCACTGACATTTAAAATTGTTTCTTCGCTCAAAATGCTCCACTCCTTTAGCGTTATATCGCTGCACATTTGTCCTTATTCATCTTTTGGGGAATCAATGATCGGATATAGTTCAAGAAACTTTGTATTAAAATCACCTGATAAAAAGACTGGATGCTCCATCACCTTCTGATGAAATGGGATCGTTGTTGGAATGCCTTCAACATAAAACTCACTCAATGCCCGTTTCATCCGACTAATTGCTTCATCTCTTGTTTTTCCGTACGCAATTAATTTGGCAATCATCGAATCATAGTAGGGAGGAATTTTATAGCCTGAATAAGCTGCAGAGTCAATTCTGATTCCAAATCCACCAGGTGGTAAATATAATTCTATTTCACCTGGATTCGGGAAAAAGTCTCGATATGGATCTTCAGCATTAATCCGACACTCAATCGCCCAACCATCAAATTTAACATCAGTTTGCTTAATCTCAAGATGTTGATCATTTGCAATTTTAATTTGTTCTTTAATTAAGTCAATTCCAGTCACCATTTCAGTAACAGGATGCTCTACTTGGATCCGAGTATTCATCTCCATAAAATAAAAGTCTCTTGTTTTTTTATCAAAAATAAATTCAATTGTCCCAGCCCCAGAGTAATCAACTGCTTTAGCTGCATTAATAGATGCCTCACCCATTCGTTTTCGCGTCTCTTGATCAATCGCTGGTGACGGTGTTTCTTCAATTAACTTTTGTAAACGGCGTTGGACAGTGCAGTCTCTCTCACCTAAGTGTATCACATTTCCATGGTTATCAGCTAGTATTTGTATTTCAACGTGAGAAAAATCCTCGATAAATTTTTCTAGATAGACACCAGGGTTACCAAACGCTTGCTCAGCTTCTTGTTCTGTCACTTTAATTGCTTTAAGCAGTTCAGTTTGCTGGCGAACCACTCGAATACCTTTACCTCCACCACCAGCAGTTGCTTTTACAATCACTGGATAGCCAATTTCCTCAGCAAAATCTAACGCCTCTTGATCACTTTTAATAATCCCCTTTGTGCCAGGGACGATTGGGACACCTGCTTCTTCCATCGTTTGCCGAGCAATATCTTTTGTCCCCATTCTTTGGATTGCATGAACGCTTGGTCCGATAAAAGTAACGTTACATTTATGACAAAGCTCTGCAAAGTCTGGATTTTCTGCTAAGAACCCATAACCTGGATGAATTGCATCAACACCAGTCAGGTTTGCAACGCTCATAATCGGTGTAAAATTTAAATAACTTTCACGACTATTCGCGGGACCAATACAATAAGCTTCGTCAGCTAATTGGACATGAAGCGAGTCCGCATCTGCTTCTGAGTAAATAGCTACGGTTTCTATGCCAAGCTCTTTACATGCTCGAATAATACGAACCGCGATCTCACCACGATTCGCGATTAATATTTTTTTAATCACGTCATTTGCCCCCTATTTTCTTTTGATTCCAAATAGAGGTTGCCCATATTCAACGAGCTCTCCATTTTCAGCAAAAATTTCAACGATTTCACCATCAACATCTGATTCGATTTCATTAAATAGCTTCATCGCTTCAATCATACAAACGACATTACCCTTCCGAATTTGATCACCAACCGTAACATATGGGTCACTTTCAGGCGATTCGGTTAAGTAAAATGTTCCGACCATGGGCGAAGTGATTTCATAATCATAACTTGCTTTTGTTTCAACTGGTTCGGTATCAGTTGGCGACGGTTGTTCTGGTGCTGCTACTCCTGTGTTTCCAGTTAGTGTAGGTAACGGGGTTGCTACCGTTTCTTGTATATAAGTTGGGGTAGTGTGCTTTTTTAATTTTAATTTTTCTCCGTCTACTTGATAAACAAATTCATCAACTGTAGATTCGTCCAAAAGTTTTATTAATTGTTTAATTTCATCAATCGATAACATTGTTCCACCTCTTAGATTGAATTTTAATAGATACTTATTATTAATAACAGGTACTAATCATTACTCTTAACATTCTATTAGAAGATAGATAAAACTTCAACTATTCTTTTTTTAATCACAAAAAAGTAATCACAATCGACTTGTGATTACCATATGTGAGCGATTTTAAATTAGTTGAATGATGTAGTTTATCAGTGTTAGCTAGGTTTTATTCATTTATGTTTTTGAAGGTTGAAACTTAACCTCTACTTGCATTGAACCAAATTCATCGTAGACAGTACGCATAATTTGATTTGCTTCTTTTTCTGATAATTGATCTGTTTTAACTGTTACAATAATACTTTCATCAACCGAACGGACAAGAACATCTGAATAACCGTATTCCTCTTTTAAGCTTTCCTCAACAATCAGTTCTTTTGATGATAGCTGATCAATTTTCTGCATTTCTTCAAAAGCAGTATTCTTTTCTTCTGTTGATGCTGAGCTTGACGCAACAACACTTTCTAGTTTTTCTATTTGGCTGCTTCTTGATTGTCTAAGTTCCATTCGAATTAATGTAAAAAGATCGTCCTCAGTTGATATCGTCGAAATCAAATCTTCTTGTTCCCCTTTAGCTGTTGCTTCACTATCAATTGTAAATGACAGGTTTTGATCGAGGTCTGCTAAATCATTGGCTGTTAATTCTGTCTGATCAGCTGGTTCCTCTTGAAAAACAAACGAAAAATCATCTGAATCCGGAGAATTCATATAAAATACACTCAAAACAATTGTTAAACTTAATAATGTAAGTAACCAAACAGTTTGTTTTTTTAACATTTTTAACTCTCTCCTTTGCTTCTGGGCATGATCGATACACGATGGGGAGGAACGTCTAATACTCTTGAGACCGCCTCGATCGCCCACTCTTTAATTTGAATTTGTTCAACGCCATTCGCAACAACAAGGACACCCCTAACTGTTGGCTTTTTACTTTGGACAACTAATGGAACCTCTTGATCACCTTGTCTGATGACAACAATTTGTTGTTCTTCAGTTAGATCATCAATATTACGGGTGCCACCTCCTTGATCAGTTTCGATCGTTGTTTGCGTACCAACAATTAAATTTTTTTCATAAATGACTTCAGATGTTGCTTCCAAATTTACCATGACTTCTACATTTGAGATCCCTTCAACCTCCTCAAGCATTGCGGCTAGGTCAGTTTGATAAGCTTGTTCAAGTTCTAACAGTGGATCACTTGTACTTGGACTACTAGCAGTGTCTAATTGTTTAGCTTCAGTTTGAATCAGTGGATTCCCTTCTGAAACATTTGGTTGCTTAGGAGCAGAAAACCATTGACTTGCAATTAAAAGGATCACACCGATGCACCCAAGAATGATTAAATAATTTGATTTGGTTAATTTTTGTGTTGAATTTTGGTTTTTTAGCCACTCAGTTAATTTTTTAAACGGATTGTCCAATACCTATCCCCCCTCCCATGAGATTTGGATTTGATTTTGATTGACGCTAAGTTTGTTGCTAAACCAATTTAAGATTTGCTGATTATCATTAATTGTTTGCTGATCATGATCAATCTTATGATTAGATGCCGAAATAATGACTGGTTCGATTAATAATGTTTGGTGGTTGTTATCTGTAATTGTGAAGTGAAAAACCAATTCTTCTATCACTATCGCTTGGTCAGTCTCGGAAAAAATATCAACACGTTTAAGTTCGTACTCAAAGACTTGTGCAAACTCATCCTCCATTTCCGCCTTCAATTGATTCGCCATCTCATCTATAACATATGCGTCACTAGTAGCTTGTATTTCTTTTTTTTTAAGATCGATTTCATTTTCTAACACCGATCTTGAATTTGAGCCAAACAATGAGTCAACTATTTTATTTGATTCATCTGATATATTGATATTAAATAATGTTGTAATGGGTTGAATAAATAAAAACATAAATATGATCGACAAGCTAAACTGTGCATATTTTTTCATACTACGGTCTGGTAAAACCATTAACGTCAACATCATGATAAAAATCAGTACAATCATTTGAGTGATCCAATTCGTCAAAAAGTTCAAATGAATCCTCCCCTTATCGAATCATAAACGTTAAATTACTTGCGATCAATAAAACGACAATCATCATAATAAACATAAAAGACACAACAATTAACACCGCAAGTAAATAGAAAACGTGATCTGCAATAATCGAGATACTTTTTACTACTTGGTCGTCACCAATTGGCTGAACAATCGCTGCGGCTAATTTAAAAAAACTACCAACAATTGCAACTTTAACGATTGGTAAACTAACAATTAATAAAATAAAAATCAGTCCAAAAAGACCAAGACCATTTTTTAAAACCTGAGTAGTCGCAAAAATTGTATCTGTAGCTTCTGAGAGCATCCTTCCAACAACAGGAACAAAATTATTTGTGACGAATTTTGCAGTTTTGATTCCGAGACCATCTTGAACTGCTGAGATCGCTCCTTGTGTAGAGAGAACGGTTAAGAAGATTGTTAGACTAATAAATAATAGCGTTAAGCCAATTTGCCTTAATAAATCAGCTAATTTAGTCAATTGAAACTTTTGATTCATCTGACTGACTAAATGTAAGATTAGGGATAAAAAAATGAGCACTAGAATAAATTTATCGACTAAAATAACAATCAAATAAAGAAAAGTAATAATCAGGGGATGAAAAAATGAAGCTGAAATTATCCCTCCAAGCATCGCCATTAAACTCAACAATAGTGGGAGTAAGGCGATGATAAAATCATGCATTCTCGTAATCGTCGTTGTCATTAACTCACTAATCACTGAGAAGCTTTGAACAGCAAGTGTTGTTAATAAAATCATTAAAACGAAATTTGCTACGATCGTGACCGATTCCGATTGGAATGATGACTGAAGATTTTTAATTAATGCAGAAATAATCGCAATTATAATTAGTTGACCTAGGAGTTTCCCATTTAAAAATAGTTCATAGCCGATTATATTAATTAATGCACTAACCCAATCAATTAACGACAATTGATTCGCATTTGTGATTAGTTCTTTTAGAGAAATCCGTTCAATTTGTGGAAAATAGTCTTGATAATCCTTACCAATTTCAGACCAAAAAGTTTCTAAATCGCTAACATCAAGTTCTGATAATAAGTGGTCAGCTTGGTCGTAATCATTTATTGGCTCTTGAACTTGAGCATATCCAGGTAGATTCCATAGAAAAAAACTAATGATAACAGATAGTGTTACTTTTAATACGTTAGTCATAGTAGCCTCCCGACCAAGCAGATCAATATGGGATTAAATGAATGATTGTTTCAATGATCGCTGTTAAAACTGGTATAGAAACAAACAGGATTGATATTTTACCAACCAATTCAATTTTACTAGCGATTGAATTTAGTCCCGCATCATTTGTTAACTGTGAACCTAGTTCTGTTAAATAAGCAATGCCGATCACTTGAAAGACTGTTTCCAAATAAATTGTGTCCAAACGAAAGCGATTAAACAGGGTACGAATCAAATCAATGATTTCCCCTAGTGGAATCAAGATAAAATAAAACAAAAATAGAGAGGTAACAATGAGTAAAATTAGGGCAAAAGTTGGTTGATACGATTTAATTAGCGTTATCAGCATCGTTGCAACGACACCTATTAAAATGATTTGAACAAGTGACATTGCTTTATCCTTGCAATAAGAAAATTGCTCTAATTTGTTGAAAAAGGGTGGCAATACGGTCAATTACCATCATCAAGACGATGATGAATCCAACAAGTGTAATAAATTGAGCATATTCCTCTTTTCCCATCTGTTTCAATATTGTATGAATCATAGCTACGACAATTCCGATACCTGCTATTTGAAAAATGATAGAAGCATCTTGATTCATCATTTTTGCTCCTCTCTAAATCAATATAAGTGCGATTAAAATACCTGATAAAACACCAATTCCGCGATAAACTTTACTAAAAACGGTATATTTATTTTGAGCATCAATCAAAATGCGGTCAAGGTGAATGATTGTAAGTTCAATTTGTTTTTGTTGATTAATTAAATCAAAGTGACCAAGTGTTTGTCCAAATTGTTTTATAATCGTCAACTCGTCAGCTTCTAATGCAGAATCATTCATTAAATGGTCGACTTCACTATTCCATAAATCAAACAATTCATCATGACCAACCATTTTTTCACCAACTTGTTGAAAAAAATGATTGATTGGTGCTTTAATTTGCGTTGAGATTCTCAAACATACATCTGCAAGCAAATCTTGGCTATAAACGATCTCAGCCTCCAAAATTTTTAAAGCAGCCTTTAATTGTAAAAGATGGACTGGTCTTTTTTTTAATCTTGCTGCTTTTTCAAATCCGATTGCTGAGCTGGCGATAATTAAAAGAATTGCCCCAATCCAATTCACTTGTTACCCCCCCATTTTGCCATGCCGGTCGACCTTGATGATTTAAAATCGTTATTTTTTTATTTCGATCTAAAATCACAAAACGGTTAAAATAGTTATTCTCAATCAATGGTGCCAATTGTTTGCTTCGTAGAACAGATTGATAACTGTCACTGTGTAACGTACAAATCAAACGGACACCAGATCGAATCGTCTCTTGAATTGCTTCAATATCTTGATGAGAACCAATTTCATCAACAACAATTACGTCTGGCGACATCGAACGAATCATAAGCATCATCCCTTCACTTTTGGGGCAACCGTCTAATACATCTGTTCGTTTGCCAACTTGATAATGAGGAATGCCATTTTTCGATCCTGCTATCTCTGAGCGTTCATCAACTACTCCAACTTTCTTTGCTGTCATCGTTCCCCAGCCCGTCCCAATTAATCGGCAAAGATCTCGAAGCAGAGTTGTTTTTCCTGATTGCGGAGGTCCAATAATTAATGTATTGTGATAGCTATCACGATTAACGATTGAACGAATCATGGGTTGAGCCACATCAATTTTTTCAGAAGCAATTCGAATGTTAAAGGATGAAATCGACTGAATCTGTTTGATCGATCCTTTTTCTAAAACAGTTCGTCCAACAAATCCAACTCGATGTCCCCCAGTAACGGTAATGTATCCTTGTTTTAATTCTTCTTCAAACTTGTATCGTGAAAACCCACTTAATTGATTTAAAATAAACTGTCCATCCACTTCATTAACATGCAAATCATCAAAAGTAATAAATTCACCATTTAGAACGAGTTCAAGGGGTCGATTGATTCTGACTCTAATTTCTTCTAGTTTGTCTCGATCGTTTTTTATTGAATCCGTAATTACTTGACGGAATTTTTCTGGAAACAAGCTAACAATATTTTTTCCCACAAAATCAACCCTCACTTAACTTTAATCTTTGCTAGTTCTAATATATGATCCACTAGTTTGATTATGACAATCTAGTTAATCAATCTAAACCCAAAAAAATAGACTGAGTAGAATCGAATCTTCTACTCAGTCTATTTAAATTAATTTACACGCGAGACGTATTTGCCTTCTGTCGTATTAATAACAACTTTATCGCCTTCATTGATAAACATTGGTACTTGGATCAATAAGCCTGTTTCGAGGACTGCTGATTTCGATCCTCCACTGACAGTATTACCTTTAACACCAGGATCTGCTTCAACAACCGTTAACTCAATGTTAATTGGGAGCGTGACTCCAAGAATTTCACCTTGAAATGAAATCACGTTTACTTCCATATTTTCAATTAAGAATTTAGCCTCATGCTCAATTTGGGATTTTGCAATCTCAATTTGCTCATATGTTTCCATGTTCATAAATGTATACATATCACCAGCTTCATATAGATATTGCATATCTTGTCTCTCGATATGTGCACGCGAAACTTTTTCTCCTGCACGGAATGTTTTATCTTGAATGTAGCCATTTCTCAAGCTTTTTAATTTTGAACGAACAAAGGCTGCTCCCTTACCAGGTTTGACATGCTGAAATTCAATCACTTGCCAAATATCATTGTCAAACTCAATTGTGACGCCTGTTTTAAAATCGTTTACTGAAATCATAAAAATCCTCCCCAAAACCTTTTTATATAGATCATTTGCTTATAAAATAATAAGCTCTTTTGGTGCTTTGTTCAAGCTCTTATTACCATCTGTCGTAATAATAATATCATCTTCAATTCGGCAACCACCAACATTCGGAATATAAATCCCTGGTTCAACCGTTACGACCATATTTTCTTGCAGAACGATATTACCCATTGGTGATAATCTTGGCTCTTCATGAACTTCTAACCCTAAGCCGTGTCCTGTGCCATGACCAAAGTACTCGCCATAGCCTTTTGCTTTAATATGATCTCTTGCTAACGCGTCTGCCTCTTTGCCCGTCATTCCAGCTTTGATACCAGCTAAACCATTTAAGTGCGCTTGGAGAACTGTAGCATATATTTCTTGTAATTGATCAGAAATTTCACCGACAGCAAATGTTCGAGTAATATCTGAGCAATAGCCATTATACAACGCACCAAAATCTAATGTAACTAACTCACCAGTTTGAATTTTTTTATTTGATGCCACACCGTGCGGTAATGCAGAGCGATAGCCTGATGCTACAATCGTATCAAAGCTCGATTCAGTTGCCCCATGTTTTCTCATTTCAAATTCAAGCATATTTGAAACTTCGATCTCAGTCATTCCTGGCTCAACTGTTTTTAATACATAATCATAAGCTAAGTCAGCAATTTCTGCGGCTTTGTACATAATTTGAAGCTCATCTTCTGTTTTAATCATCCGAATTTTTTCGACAATTTGAGCTGTTGGAATGAACTTAGCTGTAATTGCCTCATCATATTGCTGATACATCGCATATGATAAATCATCTTGCTCAAATCCAACATTTTTTAAAGAACGTTTTTTAATTTGTTCTGCTAATTCTTTAATGATTGATTGTTTATGTTGAATAATCTCAAAGCCAATCGCTTGTTCTGCGGCTTGTTCAGTATAGCGAAAATCTGTTAGAAAAATCTGTTCATCTTTCGTAATAAGCGCTAATCCTGCTGTACCTGTAAAACCTGTTATGTAGCGACGATTATATGAATTTGTAATAATCAACCCATCCAAATCTTGATCACTTAAAGCTTGTCTTAATTTTGTCAATTTCGTCATTGATCCGTTCCACCCTTCATTTGATTCCTATCTCCATATCTTTTAGTGTACCATATTACTCGACAGTTTGACTAAATTTTTACTAGTCTAAGTTACTTTTTTTGTTGGTTGATCTATAAAGTCATATGAGATCGTATAACCGATAAAGACACCATAAAGAATAAAAACTGCTAACATTGTGACAATTGTGTTAATCTTTAGTTCATTTAGGTTAGGGATATGGACAAATAAGCTAGAACTTATTAAGATAAGAAGTAACCAAATAACAACTCCATAAACTAATCCAGGTAAGATCCCTGTTAATTTTCGAAACAACCAATAATACACATACGCAACTAAGATTGATACTATACTTATCAATAATATTGATAACATTTCACCATACCAGCGATGGATCCACTTTGCATCGTACCAAATTTCTAGCATAAATGAACTGGGTGACAATTCAGTAAAATTAAAATAACTAGAAACCGCCCAGACTGTTGACCAAATTAACCCAGCAAATATACCTGTGATTGCAACTCTTCGTTTTAAATCTTTAATCGATTCTTTTTTTCCCTTTAATTGTTGCATGATCATCACCTCTATCATAGATTTACCAAGATAGATGAAGCTATTCATTAATTGTCGAATCCTGTATAAATAATAAAAATCTGTCGATACTAAAATTTAACGATTAATAATCGATGATTTAAGGGAATATAAGAATATCACAATATAATTCAATTAAGCCCGCGATCAAAAATTAAAATTTAATCGAAAAGAGGTTATCAGATGATAAATAAAAAAACGTTTACACCGTTCATGATTGTCATTACTCTTCTTGCTACGCTTGGATTAGTCAGTACGCTAATTACCAGTCCAAACCAATTCATTAAAGGTTTACTTTTATTTTCTAGTATAATATTGACTTGTATTCTGATTGTTTTCTTTGTCCGCTATCGACGAAGGACCAAAAATGATGAACTAAGAAAATACCGAAGAGCCGCTAAACAATCTCAAAAACGACAGCGCCAAAAAAGCGAGCACCTACTAAATAACTCTCAATATAAAAAAGTAACCTCTATTCCTAACAAAAGAAAAGCTAATCCACCTCATTTGCGTGTAATCGATGGGAAAAAACCAGCAAAAAACGATCCGATGTCTCTATAAGTAAAAAATATCATTAGATACCCCGAATGGTTTAAACTTTCCAATCGGGGTATTTTTAAAGATCAGCAAATTCAATTAAAATTGTTCATTAAAATGACCGGATTAAAAATTGAGTGGTTTTTTCTTTCCCAGTTTCGATCAGTTCTTCTCTTACCTGTCTTGATAACGAAAAATCAGCGACACTCACATGATCAGTATCTAAAAATACAATGTTAGGTTGCTCGTGTTTAGAAATATAACGCAAATCCTGAGCATGCCTCATCGTACCAATCAATGTTTTACTAAATTGTAAGCCATTGTTTATGTTGAAATTAGTAAAATACTTTTCTTTTGATTGTAATTGAAAACCAATCACCGGTCGAATAGCCTTTTGATCTGGGCTCTTAAATAACCATAATGGCAAGCTACTTAACAAAGCACCATCGACCATCAAATGTTTTTTTGCTTCCTGATCGTATAGTTTTATCGGTCTAAAAAAATATGGTAATCCTGCACTCATTCGAATCGCTTTGGCAACAGAAAAACGTTCTGGTGATAAGCCATAAACCTGTTGTAAATCATCAGGGAGAACAACTAACCGCCCAATTGATAAATCAGCAACGGTTAATTTTAACTGATCCCTCTCTAAATCAGCGAAAGTGTAGACACCTTTATCTGCAAGAAGATCTTCAATCCATTTTTCAAATAAATGTCCTTTATATAGACCAAAACTACGGTAAAGCGACAACCATTTCAAAAAAGGCAAATACTTCTCAAGTTTAGTACTGTCCAACAACACTTTTAAATCCTTACTTAGCATAATTTGATTCAATTCATTTACTTTATAACCTGCCGCAAGTAAGCCGGCAACAATCGCTCCTGCCGAACTCCCAGCAGCACGAACAATTTGATAATTTTTATTCTCTAACGCTTCTAGGGCGCCAAGAAAAGCAAAAGCCTTCACTCCACCACCTGAAAAAACAGCGTCAATTTTCATCTTCATGCTCCTTTTATTAACTGATAATAAAATTTATGCATGAAGCAAGATTTAAAGCACTGCTTCCGTACCGTGATTTGCAAAATAACAAATAAAAAAGGTGACTGCACTAAAGCAATAACCCCTTTTTAACATTTATTCATCTATTTGCTCTGACATCTCAATCAATTCTTTTTGACGTTCCGGATTCATTTTAAGGTACTGAACTAAATTACCAATTCGATCAATCGCATTCCAGCTTAAATGATGTTCAATTCCCTCAACATCTTCGTAAATTTTATCATGATCGACACCGATAATTTCTAAAAATTGTTCTAGAAGGTCATGACGGTAAACAAGACGCTCACCAATCTTTTCACCACGTTTAGTTAGAATAAGACCACGGTACTTTTCATAGTTTAAATAGCCGTCTTTATCTAATTTTTGCACCATTTTCGTCACAGATGAAGGGTGAACATCAAGTCCCTCAGCAATATCAGATACTCGTGCATATCCTTTTGTATCAATTAACAAATAAATTTGTTCAATATAGTCTTCCATACTTGGTGTTGGCATATACTTCCCCCAATTTCTAATTGATTAATGACGATCATCAATTCAATTATCAATTAAAGAATACATTAGATTCCCAATTTAGACAAGTTATTTATTAGTTGCTCAATCGAGCTCAACCAATTTTATTTTGAAAAATGATTGATTTATCGTATAATAAGACTAGTTTATAAAAAAGGGGAAAGAATTATGCCGTTTATTTTAGCAATTGCTTGGGATTGGGTCATTATCCTCTCAATTCTAATCATTTATTTTGGTTATTTAGGATATCGTTACTTTAAAACGAGCCGCGTATTAAAAAGCTTGTCAGAAGAAGAATTTAAAAAAGGGTATCGAAAAGCACAATTAATTGATGTGCGTGAAAAAAATGAATATGATGCTGGTTATATTTTAGGAGCTAGAAATATTCCTGTTACACAATTAAAACAACGAACAAAAGAATTAAGGAAAGACTTACCTGTCTATCTTTATTGCCAATCTGGCTCACGATCACGACGGGCTGCCACGATTCTTCATAAACAGGGCTATCAAGACCTTTCACATTTAAAAACTGGTTTTAAACAATGGAATGGTAAAATCAAAAAAGTAAAAAAACCGAATTACTAACAATAGTCACTAGCTATTAGCTTGAAAGGAACTCAAAATGAGCTCCTTTTTTTGTTTGAGTAAAATCAAGCGTCAATATCAAGCAACTTACATTGAAATCATGGATTTGGATATACTAAAACTAGTTTGCTTAAAAGGTAGGTTAGCTTATGCATATTGAACTAATACGTGACCAAACATTTATCGAACAACTTTTAACTCAACTAGAGGAAAACCAACAATTAGCTAATTGGGATTCATTTAAACGTGCTTATCAAGTTGCAGAAACGTTATTAATTCCTGATTCAAAACAATTGACCGCGCTCAATCAGCTAAAAAATGTTCAGTTTCTCCCACATCAAATTCAAACAGCTAAAAAGGTGATTAACGATATGAACGGGCGCGCAATCCTTGCTGATGAAGTTGGTTTAGGTAAAACAATTGAAGCAGGTTTAATTTTAAAAGAATATTTAACACGACGTCTGATTAAGAAAGTGCTAATTATTGTTCCCGCTTCCCTAGTCAATCAATGGGCTAGCGAATTATACGAAAAATTTTTTATTAAAACGACAATCGCAAAGAAAAATCCAGACTGGACACTAAATAACATACAAATTACATCAATTGACCTAGCGAAAAGAGAACCGCATAGAAGCATAATTTTGGAACAACAGTATGATTTGTTGCTAATTGATGAAGCTCATAAGTTAAAAAATAAACAAACAAAAAACTATCAATTTGTCCGAGCAATTTCTAAAAAATATTGTTTACTACTAACCGCTACGCCGATCCAAAATAAGTTGGATGATCTATTTAATTTAGTCAGTCTACTCAAACCTGGACTACTTGGTGACCAAGACACATTTACAAAAACATATACCCAGGGTTCTAAAACTCTTGATCAAGAATTAAAGAAAGTGATCAAAAAAGTGATGATTCGAAATTTAAGACAAGACACAATCTTAAATACGAAAGCACGTAAAGTTGAAAATGTATTAATTCAATTTACAAAACCTGAAAAAGATTTTTATCAAGAACTTGAACAAGCACCAATTTTTAATCATAATGCAACAAAAATTCTACACTTACGGGAGTTTTGTTCATCAAGAGAAGCTCTTTATCTAACCTTAAATAAATCTGATGCTAAAGATGTTCCTCGACTAATAGAACAGTTAAAGCAGTTACCACATCATGCAAAGGCAATAAAATTGATCGAGCTGATCCAATCAATTGATGACAAATGTATCGTTTTTACTGAGTATCGAGCGACACAAGTTTACTTGCAATGGCTTTTAAATGAACATGGAATCAGTTCCGTTCTCTTTCGTGGTGGTTTTAAACGAGGAAAAAAAGATTGGATGAAACAATTATTTAAAGATCATGCACAAGTTATGATTGCAACTGAAGCTGCTGGTGAGGGAATTAATTTGCAATTCTGTCATCACTTGATTAATTATGACTTACCATGGAATCCAATGCGTATTGAGCAACGAATTGGTCGAATCCACCGCTTCGGTCAAACAAATGATGTTAAAATTTATAATTTTTCAATTGAAGATTCAATTGAAGATCATGTGCTTAATTTACTATATAACAAAATCAACTTATTTGAACGAGTTGTCGGTGAACTTGATCAAATCTTAGCCGATTTAAACCTCCAATCAATCGATACAGAAATAAATCAAATTATTGATCAATCACAAAGTATTGGAGAGATTAAGATTAAATTAAACAATTTGGCTGAAGTAATTCACGAGCATCAACTAGAGGATGATAACAATGACAATCGAGAATCTTCATAAGTTTTTAATTGACTATTTTGAAGCAAATCAGTGTAATGTCGAGGCAGATCAAGATACGCTCACGATTCAGTTAACTGAAGAGATGGACGAAAGATTAATGAATCGCCCTTTTTACTGGCATTATGTCAGAAAACTGAATCAAGAAGGACAGCCGCTCCAGTTAAAATTAACAACGAATCACTCAAAAGCTACAAAAGAAATCGATTATATTTACTTTACGACAGATCGATTCAAAAAAATTGCTGACGACAGTCTCGTGAAAGGACGATTCACTAAACTATATCAACAAACAAAAACAACAAAGCAAACACCGTTATATCCGTGGTTAATTGTCACAATTAAAACAACTTATTTAGGGAAAAATCAATCTGACCATCTTCATTCATATGGGATTCATTTAATTAATGGCACAATCATTGATCAAGCGTTTTTTACTTTACAAAAGAAAGAATGGAGCATGACCGTACCGGATCTTTGTTATCCGATGACCCCACTGATCAAACCGATCAATGGCTTTAAGCGAATTGACTCCTACTTGATTGATCAATTGAAGACAAAAGAGCATCAATGGGCAAAGGAATCATTTCAAAGCCTGACTGAAGAAATTGAGTTATTAGATTACTTTAAAGCCCACAATCCAAGTATGGATGATACTCTCTATCAACAAGAAAAAGTTAATTTAGAATCGATTTATCAGCCAAAAATTAAAATTGAGCTAATTAACGGTGGTCTTTTTTATCTGAAGCAGGATTAGTTTTGACTTGTTTTTTTTGATTATGAGCTCTCAACTGCCTGATCGTGCTCGGAAACAGACCAAACCACTTATGCGAATATGGGGAGTAAACAAGCTGTTTTCTCTCCTCTTTCAATTTTTCTCGCTCAGCCTTCGGTTTCTGATAATGATCTAATGTGAGATCAATGATAAATTCAATAAAAGTCTGATCAGCCATGACTAAAAACTCCTTTTTGTCTTAGCTTTACCGATCGATCAATACTTATTCAAAAATTGAATAAATTTGGTCAACGATTTGATCTACTCCTTGATTATCAGTCTCAATCGTGATCTTAGCAATATCCCGATACAGAGAATCTCTTTTTGTTAGTAGGAGCTGTTTATCTCGTGATTGATCTTGCCAAATCGGTCGATCTTGATCTGCTTGTAACCTTTCATTGATCGTTTCCCAACTTGTCTTTAAGTAAACGACTTGTTTTGTCGATAACCATGCGCGGTTTTCTTGTCTTTCAACAATGCCACCTCCTGTTGAGATGACATAACCTAGGTCAGAGGTACTTGTCAAAACCTGATGTTCTAAATCTCTAAATACGTTCTCTCCATCTTCAGCAAATATAGTCTTAATTTTTTTATTAGCTGTTTGTTCAATTAGATCGTCTGTATCAAGATAATTTAACTTGAGTTTTTTAGCTAATTGTTTGCCGATCGTTGACTTTCCACTACCCATAAAACCTACTAAAAAGATACTTTTCATTAATATTCCCCCTAATTAAAAATATTTTTTCTTGCTCTTATTATAGCGAGTATTTGATAAATTTCATCACAAATTTGATTTTTGCCATGAAAAGATCACCTGTTTTTGTTTTTCAATATTTTACCCATACTTGAAATAAACAATTAGTCAAGATATATTACAGGTGAGAGTGAGGTGAACGTTATCTTTTCAGTTACAACCTATTTAGAAAAATTACTGCTAGAGGCGGTATCAAAACAAGCAACAGACCTGCATTTTTATCCAAATAATGTTCAAACAAGTGTTTATTTCAGAATTCATGGTTTACGCTATCTACAAAGAAAGCTATCGACAAATCATTATCAATCAATGCTTAATTACTTGAAGTTTTCAGCAGGTATGGATATTGGAGAAGTGAGAAAACCACAAGATGGTTCGATTAGCATCCAGCTCGAATCGACTAAATATGATCTCCGTTTGTCTACACTTCCAACGAAACAAAGTGAAAGCCTTGCAATTAGGATTCTTCCCAAACAAACTTCATTGAAATTAATGGAGCTACTCCTCTTTCCAGATCAAGTACATCTACTCAAACAATCAATCATTAAAAGAAATGGAGTTGTTTTACTAACCGGTCCGACTGGCTCGGGAAAAACTACATTACTTTATGCATTGTTAGAAGATTTATTATCTGATCAGGCTTATCAAATTATTACACTAGAAGATCCAATTGAAAAAGAATTAGTTAATATCCATCAAGTCCAAGTCAATGAAAAAAGCGGTATTACTTATCAAGCAGGTTTAAAGTCTGCTCTGAGACATGACCCAGATATTCTAATGGTAGGTGAAATACGTGATCAGCAGACAGCGAAATTTGTCTTTCATGCTGCATATACTGGTCATCTAGTCTTAACTACACTTCATGCGAAAAATGGACTAGGGACGATTCATCGTTTAATTGAAATGGGCATTAAACCTATTGATATTGAACAAAATCTACTGGCGATTGCCTCACTTGAATTGATTCCACTTTTTAAAGATCAAGCGATTGAAAGTCGTCGTGCAATTTTAGAATTATTAGATAACACTTTAATCACCCGTTATTTACACACTTTTGACAAAACAGTATTAGATTATTTAACTTTTAATCAATTAAAAAGAAAGGCAGTCACACATGGTTACACATCTAGCAAGATCCTTGAAGAAGAACAAATCAAGACTCTCGATCAATGAACAAACACTATTCTTAGAAAAACTCGCACAATTACTTGAACAAGATTATTCGATTCTCGATGCGCTCCAAATATTGAAATGGCACCGCAATTGGAGCCACACAATCGATCAATTAATCAACGAACTTAAAAATGGCCGAAAGTTTGACCAAATTTTGCAAGAGCTACAATTCGATCAGCAAATTGTTTCATTCATTTATTTTGCTTTACAACATGGTAATTTAATTGCAGCAATTCAACGGAGCGTTTTATTTGTTAAACAACAACTTCAATTGTTTGGTAAATTCAAGCAAGCGATTCGCTATCCAATCGTTCTGCTCGTCAGTTTTTTGGTTGTGCTATTTTTCATTGATCTCTACGTCTACCCCGCTTTCCTTCAACTCTATTCAACACAGTCACAACCTTCACTGATGTTGTTTGTCTCGATGCGAACTGTTAGTAGCTTTTTTTCTATCCTATACATGTCGATGATCGTCTGCGTTATCACTGGTATTGTCCTAACAGTTATGAAACATAAAATCACGATCCAACATAAAGTTGCCGTTATCAATTTCATTCCATTAACTGCAAAACTAGCTAAAAAGTATTGTAGCTTAACCTTTGCAATCCATTTAAGCTCATTACTTAAAACAGATTTATCATTTAAAAATTGTTTAACACTAATTATTAACCACAATCATGATACTTTACTGAGTTATTATTGTACACAACTCTTAGCTGATCTCAATCAAGGCGTCCGCTTAACGCAAGCAATTAGAAATCGAAACTACTTTGACGATCAGCTAATCTTTATTTTTGATAATCAAACAAATCATCTGATCATGAAACGTGATTTAGAAACTTATTCTACACTGTTACTTGAACAAGCCCAGTCATTTATCCTAAAAATAATTAAAGTGATTCAACCAACCGTCTTAATTATTATTGGTATTAGTGTCGTTCTAATTTACTTATCGATTCTATTACCAATGTTACAACTCATTCAAACAATATAGGAGCTGAAATTATGATTAAAGAAGAAAATGGATTCACACTGATTGAAATGTTGATTGTCTTGGCAGTAATTACCTTGTTATTAATTTTAGTCGTACCCAATTTAGCTGATCAAAATGAGAATATTAATAAAAATAGTGAAGAAACATTGATTAAAATGGCCGAGAATCAAACGCAAGTATATTACATTGAAAAAGGCCGGAAACCGAGTTCGATTAAACAACTCGTTGAAGAAGGTTATCTTTCAACAGATGAAATTGCAAATGGACAGAGAATCCTTATTTATGTTGACGGTGATCCAGATCATATTGACTTTATTGACAATGAAAACTAATCAAACTGGCTTCACCCTAGTTGAAGTTTTAATTATTTTAGCTATGATTCAAGTGATTTGGTTTTTTAGTCTCTACAACTACGACAAACAACCGAGTCAACTAAGTTTTGATCTGTGGTATCAACAGTTTGAATTAGATTTACTTTATTTACAAAAACAATCGATGGCAACATCAAATAACTATGTCATTCAATTTACTCCAGAACAAAATAAATACGAAATTCGTTCGAGCCCTATTGTTCCAGCATTAAAACGAAGAGAAATACCTAGTGACTGGCAACTCTCCCTACCCACATTAGGAAATCCAATCTCTTTTTCCCATACCGGACAATTACGTCGACCGGGAACAATCAGAATCGAAACAAGTAATGAAATGTATTTTATTTATTTCCCATTTGGTAAAGGAAGATCCTATTATGTTCAAAATAAATGAAGAAGGGTTTCTATTAATTGAAATGCTTATTTGTTTAGCACTAACTACAATGATGGTTACTGTTTGTTTACCAATTATTAATCAATTAAAATTAGAACAAAAAATAATTGCAAATCGTGTCGATGTATATCATTATCTCTACAACGAAATTCAAATGATTGATCTAGATCAATTGCCAGTCTCGGAAACAACTGAAGTTGATACAATTGCTTTGAAAATGATATTTTATCAAGAAAATGATTTAATTGTCGGACAAGGAGATTGGAAAAATGTCAAAGATCAATTCGAGCAAGTATTTGTTTATTTTAAACCTCCAAACTGAAAGAGGGTTTACAATTGTTGAATTACTTCTTTCGCTAGTAATTTTAGCGATGATCTTACTAATAACGCCGATAATAACAAGTAATATTCATCATCAACCCCAAACTGAACGGTTTTCAGTTCAACAGTTTTTTCATGCCGCAACAGATGAAGTTCAAGGTAATCAGCTGAGTGAAAAAGATCAATATCGAATTATTCTAACGACGTCAACAAATGAGCAAATTGTTTTGTCAAAATATAATGATACCATTCGACGGCAAGTGAACCGTACTGGCCATGAGGTTCTACTTCGAGACGTTAAACAGTTAGCAATTGAATATAATGATCAATATCTCTTGATCAAATTGGAGATGAAATCGGAGCAAAAATATGAAAAAGTTATTACGTTATTTAGTCAATGATCAAACTGGTTCGACGTTTGTTTATCTATTTTATTTGTCTACAATCATCTTGCTTTTTACAATTGCAATCATTACTCAATTAGAAAATGAACAGACAATTTCAACATTAGAAATTGAACAGTTGCAATTAAATATGATCCACCAACTAACATATCAAACAATGATCAATGACTGGGATCAGATTGATCATTCTGAAACATACACGTATGTTTATCCGAATGGGCGTGCTAAAGTTAGCTTTAAACTTGATAATGAAGCTTTTTATAAGATGACGATAATAGCAACTAGAGAACCTCCATATCAAAAAATAAAAACATATCAATTAGAAATATCCCAAAGTAATTGAGAGAGTTGCGATAATTGCAACTCTCTTTGTCATCCGCGTACAAATGGGTTGTCGGCTTTTTCTTCGCCTATCGTCGTGATTGGTCCATGTCCTGATAAGACTTTGAAATGATCGGGAAATTGATAAAGCTTTAAAATCGAATCAATCAGCTCTGACTGATTCCCACCAACTAAATCTGTTCTACCGATACCACCTTTAAACAAACAATCTCCCGAAATAATTGTTGCTTCATTTTCAAAAATAAATGTCACTCCACCTGGTGAGTGCCCAGGAGTATGAATCACATTAAAGTCGAACCCATCAAACCAACTGCTTCCAAGTTCAATGTGATTATCTGCTGGTTTAATAACGACTTTTCCTAATGGAAAATAACTTGAACTATTTAGCTGAGGTGACATCAACCATTCTTTTTCAGCGGAATGAATCGAGACTGGTATCTGGTAATGGTCTCGGATTTGATCGACAGCAGCAATATGATCAAAGTGACCATGTGTAAGTAGTATTGCGATCGGGCTTAAATCTTGTTCAGTTAAATAATTAATGACTCGATCCGCTTCTGCACCAGGATCAAAAATCAAAGCTTGCTTTTTATTAGCAACGATATAACAGTTTGTTCCGAGTTGACCTAGACTTAATTGATAAAATTGCATTAAATATACCTCCAGTAAAATTAAAGCCCCTTACTACAATTGCAAGGAGCTTTTAACATTAATTTGTAAAGTTATAGAAGCGGAATAGATCACCGTAAATTATCCGATCTGAATAAGATAATTCTAGCTCAATTTGTTCATTTAAATGAGCATATGGATTCACTTCAGTGACATCTAACTCATCTTCTTCATTTAAATTTAATAATTCTTCGCCAGTTTCTCGATCATAATAAATATCTTTTGTAAAAATAAGCTCATTTGAGATGAAACTTCCATCCCTTAAAGCAATATAATCTTTTCGATTAGGCGCAAATAAACTCGTACCAAAACCAATATCTTTAGAATCATCGACACCTAATAAATATAATAATGTCGGTTTAATATCAATTTGGCCAGCTATATCAGAAATGACTTCACCCTCATGTCCTGGAATATGAATAAACAATGGGACACGTTGTAATTGAATGTGATCAAAAGGGGTAATTTCATCTTTATCTAAATAAGTCGCCATTGCACGATTATGAAAATCACTTATCCCGTAATGATCACCCATTAAAACAATAATTGAATCCTCATAAATACCAGCTTCTTTTAGGAGTTCAAAAAATTCCTCGATCGATTCATCTAAATAACGAACAGTTTGGAAATAGCGATTTAACGTTCGAGAATTCGAATCGTATTGTGAAATGGTTGCATCTTCTTCATCTAATTCAAATGGGTGATGATTCGTTAACGTAATAAAACGGGTGTAATACGGTTCAGGCAAAGTTGTTAAATATTTCATTGATTGCTCAAAAAATTCTTTATCTTTTAATCCCCAACCAACACTATTTATTTCATTAACTTCATATGCATTAATATCATAAAAGTGATCGATACCAATATTAGCATACATCGTATTCCGATTCCAAAAGCTTCCTGTGTTTGCATGGAAGACAGCAGATGTGTAGCCTTCATTCGCTAAAATTTGTGGTGTTGAATGAAGTGTATTACTACTATGAGTAAAGTAAGCAGCACCACTTGGTAAAGGATATAATGAATTTTCAATAATAAACTCTGAATCTGACGTCTTTCCTTGCTCTGTTTGGTGATAGAAATTTTCAAAGTAAAAACTATCATCAATGAGTTGGTTTAAGAATGGCGTGATTTCTTCTCCATAAACCGTATTATTAATCACAAAAGACTGGACGGATTCGAGCGCAATAAAGATCACATTTTTACCTTCTGCTATGCCATAGTAATACGTTTTTTCTTGATCTGTTGCGTTTTGATCAACATAGTTGACGATCTCAAATAACTCATTACCATCTGCAAAAACACGTTGAACTTGCGAGTGAGATTGCTGGACAAGATCATAAATATGAAAATTGAACAAACCAATATTTTTCACTAAATACTCTCGATCAAAACCTCGCTGTAGTAGTTGTGGGCGTTCAATCTCAGCTAAAATATAGTTGCCTAATAATAATAATATTGACAGACTTAAAACCAATTTCTTTTGCTTGCTGACAAGGTTAACTGCTAAATCTGTTCGATCTTTCTTAGTCAATCGCCAAATGATAACTAAATCAATGAAGATGAAGATATCTTGGACTCGTAGTGAGGCAAATGTACTTGAGCCTAGATCACCTGCATTACTTCCTTGAAATAGGACTGGCAATGTCAAAAAGTCACCAAAATTACGGTAGAATAATAGATTAAAATACAAAATAAGTGTCCCGAGCAAACTTACATAGCGAATGTACTTTAGTTGTTTTGATTCTTTTAGCCATACAGTTATTCCAAATACGAGAAAAGCACTCACAAAAGGATTAATAAATAAGATTAATTCTTGCATTGTGTTTTCCAAATTTAGATTAAAAAAGAATCGATAAACTAAATATGTTTTCGCACCAAAAAGAGCAGTAACTAAAACATATAAATCTAATTTGTTTCTTGTAGTGAACATTGTAAGAAGCCCCCTTGAACTAAAAACATTTCTCTTTGTCTACTAATTATCTCACTATATAACTAGACGGAATAAATTTATAAAAAGTTACAATTCTTTATAACTAAATTTCCTAAGCTTGGTTTTGCTTAACTAAATACGCCCCTCCAACGATCCCTGCATCATTTCCTAATCGAGCGATTTCAAATGAACTTCCTTCATTGGAACGTGGTAATGCATACTTTTGATAAGCTTTTTTTAATGGGTTTAATAGTGCATCCCCGGCTTTTGAAACACCACCACCAATTAGGATTTTTTCAGGGTTAATGATCGTAGCAATATTCGCGATCGCTAAACCTAATTGATCAGTGATTTGTTCCACAACTTCAACAGCACAAGCATCATTGGTTTTATATGCATCAAAGACATCTTTTGCCGTTAGTTTATTTTTTTTGTTAAAAATTGTGACTAAAATAGAATCTTTAAATTGCTTGATTTTTTCTTCTGCAATTCGACTAATACCAGTAGCAGAAGCGATCGTTTCTAAACAGCCTTTTCGACCACAATTACAACGATATCCACTTGAATCCATTGTCATATGACCAATTTCACCAGCCGTACCATTTACACCACTGACGATTTTACCATTAACAATAATGCCTCCACCCACACCAGTTCCTAACGTCACCATCACTAAATAGTTCGAAAGTTCACCAGAACCTAACCAGTTTTCTCCTAGTGCAGCAATATTTGCATCATTTTCAATATAGACAGGTAAACCAGACAGCTCATGTAATAAGGTACCTAGAGGGAAATTTTCCCACCCTAAATTAACCGCTTCTGCTATATCTCCCGTCTCAGCGATCACAAAACCAGGAGCACCTGCACCAATACCGATTAATTGCTGATTCGATATCTTATGTTCTGATAACTTTTGACTAATCGATTGCCAAATATCAGACGGAATTTGATCTGCCTGATCTTTTATTTTCGTTGGAATCTCCCATTTATCAAATATTTCACCTTGTTCAGTAATGATTCCTAATTTAATTGACGTACCACCAATATCCACACCTAATAAATAATTTTGCATTAAAAGTTCCCCTTTCAACTATGTAATTATATCGCATTTCAGCAAAATAATAATTTAATACTGTCTTTATACAGTAAAATAATTATTCATTCACAAAACACGATTCCAAATTAAAATTTTTATATTTAACCTTAATATTATACTAATTCTTATCATTAATTCATAGTTATAATTAACATTAAAAAGACAAGCTTGCGCTAAATTTGCAAACCTGAGGTGATGTGTATGCGTAATTTTATCGTCTTATTCCTATCTTTTATATTAATAATCATTATGGCGTACCAATTGAACCAATTAACGATTACGACATTGAATTATTTTCCGATCGATTCAGAAGCTACATTTTCAGAAACTGCAACAAAGCTAACAGTAAACCGATCTGACAATGAGCGGTCCATTTTGACTTGGGAAATCGTATCATCACATGAACTTAATTCCTATTTAAATCAAGATGTCGGACTGCTTTTTAAAGATGGTCAACTTGTTAGTGTTCAATCAAAGTGGAGTCAAACAACGTCTCAACTCAGTCAAAAAACAGACTTACTCGCCCTGCCTAATAGTCTATATCAAGCAATCAGTTATCACTATCTTGAACTCCATCATCCTGCCAGTCAAATTATGAGTGCTAATCAGATGTCAACAGCACAACTTTACGTTACTGATTCTGATAGTTTTCAAACTCCAAATACAAAACAAGAAAAGATGGTTGCTGATAAATTAATAAACAATACGAATAAAATATTAGAAAAAAATTGGTCTGAGTTAATTGATTACTATCAGATTGATCCAAATCTTTATTATCAGATTCCACTGATTAAACTGACACAATATCAAAAGACACCATTACCCGGCTTAACAGAAGCTGATTCAAACCGTGTCATTGCACAACTTTGGGAAGGATTGTATAAAAATTATCTTCTGCGGATTCGTGAACAACAAATTAATGGTGGCTTTATGCCATTAATCTTGTTAGCCAAAAATCATCAACACTTATACGTCTTATTTACTGACGATCAAGGTAATTATGAACAGCTGATTCAAAAATTGAATATTAATTAATCATCTGACTGTTGTGAGACAAGCAATTGCTTTACTGGCTGATCGAATGGTTCATTTTTAATTTTGCTAATCATTTGACCTTGCCAAACCAAACTTACCGTGTTAGCTGAAAAATCAGCTAAAAATCGATCATAATAACCTCCACCATGACCAATTCGATAATGACGGTCGTCAAAAACAACACCTGGAACGATTAATAAATCAATTGCTTGTTTATTAACTCGGATTGTTCTTGTTTCGATAGGTTCCATTAAGTTATAAAATTGAATCGCTAGATCATCTTTTGTTTCAATCTGATAAAAAGTCATCGATTTATCTGTTGGATTACATTTCGGAACGACTACTCTTTTATGTTCTTGCCAAGCTTGCTCAATAATTGTCCATGTGTCCCATTCATGTTCTAAGCTAATTGTCACACCAATTGTTGATGCTTGCTTCCATTCTGTTTGTTGAAATAATTGCGCATGTAAATCTCGATTTATTTTAGCTCTTTGCTCAGTTGACAAAGCATTCAATTTTGCTGAAAATTTTTTTCTCAATCGTTTTTTTGAATCAACCAATTCGATCACTCCTCGCAATTCAATTGAGATAGGGGGAGGTGACTAACCTCCGTCCCTCTCACACCACCGTACATACGGTTCTCGTATACGGCG
>NZ_BAABDL010000054.1:0-15023 GCF_039539605.1 Amphibacillus indicireducens
ACGACTCTCTTACTTGTCAAAATTGACGTTCGGACAGCGTGCGTAACCTTTTCAGTTACGAACGTGTCGCACGGTGATTGTGCACACAAATAATTGAAGCAGCAGAGCGTTTAACAGCTTCGCGGAACACCTCGCGCGGATGAACAATGCTGGCATTTAATGAGCCAATAAATATCGTTTGCCTGTGAACGATATGGTTTTTCGTATTCAAAAACAAAACGACGAAATGCTCCTGCTTCTGTAATCTAAGCTCTTCCATAACAAAATCAGCACCATCTTTCGGTGAGCGAACGACGAAGCGATCAGGCATTTTAAATCGATTGACCCGATTGCCAAGCTCAATTGCTGCTAAAATACTGACTGCCTTGACCATCCCAATTCCTTTTATCGTCGTTAATTCTTCCAATGTGGCTTCGCGTAACAATTCCACCCCTTCAAAGTGGGAATAGACACGGCTAGCTAATTCTTGAACACTTTCCTTTCTCGTGCCACTGCCAATTAGAATTGCGAGTAATTCTTGGTTTGATAATGCTGAAGCACCAAACTCAATTAACCGCTCACGCGGACGATCCTGTTTAGGAATATCCTTCATTTTTACATGAAGTTTGGGCATGTGAAACCTCCTTTCTAATGATATCACCTCTATTGTAGCTGTTTTAATAAATCCAACAAGTGAGCGATTTAGTCGAAATTACAGCCTATATTCCACGAAAAACAAATAGATCGAGCTTAAAGATGCAAAACAGACCGTTTATTGTACCGGTTTAACTATCGTTCACAATTTTAATTTTTTTAGTCTGCTTCCTATTTGGCTAATTGCTGATAATCGTGCCATAAAACAAGCAAATCATATGGGCGTGTTTGCTCATTAAAGTCAGTTAATATTGACGCAACCTTTTCCCTAAATGCTTGTAGTGGCTCTCTTAATTCTGTCTGATCAACATTTAACCAAGTCTGCCAACCTTGTTCAATTAATTCCGAGTAGCCGGTTAATGATTGTTGCCACAAACTTTGAAACTCTGTGACCCAATCATGATCTATCCCTTCAATTTCAGCAGCAGTCGACTGCCAATCACGCGCGTAGACATCGTAACCCGCTTCGATAAATTGCTCACTCACTTGTTTAGCCGTTTCGATTGATGGATAAGCCGCTAAAAAGACCCGAAAATCCGTTTCCGTTTGCCAAATAACCGTCTGATAATTGTCAGCTAAAAACTGTTCCTGAGCTAGCTTAGCTTGTTGCTGATCTTGAAATGCACCAACTTGAATAACATAACCAGATAAAGCACCTAACTCAATCGTAGATACTTCTTGCCCATCTGTTTCAGTTAAGTTGACTTGTTCTCGACTCGGTAAGCCTGTTGAATCTTGTAGTGCTGGAACCTCTTGCTCTTGACCAAAAATGAATAACAGTAAGACCCCGAAAGCTGTACCGAGTAAAACTGCCGAACCTATCGTTAAAATCAATTTCGTCCACCAGCGTTTCCGTTCTCGATTGTGCTTTGATGAACTTTTACCATATTGATAAGGTTCCAGCTTAGTCACACTTGCAGCCGCTTCTTGATAGGCTGCTACTTTTTCTTTGTCTTGATCACCTGATCGCTTGTACGTTAATTGATATTTTGAATCCACCACTTCCACCCCTATCTGCTTGATCTTTTTCTACTCTAGCATGAAAGAAGCGAAAAAAAAGACGACTCTTGACAACAAGAGCCGTAAATTTTTCGTGAAAAACAGTGATAATTTAATTAAAGTTGACACGATCATGATAAAAGTATCGGATTGCAAGAGAACCCGTTACACCATCTGTCGATGTTTGTTGAATCGATAAGTGATCAATCTCTACTGAACGTACTTGACTATTCAGTTCACTAATAAACAGTTCAAACTCGTCAAACGTTTCAGCAGTAAAGTTAATTTGATACCGAATGTTTCCAATCTCATTTGGGTAGTAAGCTTCTTCTGTATTTAACGCGTCGTTCGCTAAACTAATTAACTGGAGCACAACACCTGTGTCACTTTCAATGTCTCGTAAGTCAGTGATAATTTGATCGACATTTTTTTCTGCTGGTAAGTGAACCTGAATTGAGTCTGCCTCTGCTTGAATCGCTTCTCTTGATAGTGCGCCTGAATCAGCTAAATCAATCAGCACCTGTTGATCGGCGAGAGTTGATTCTGACTCACGGATCGATTCTCTAGCAGGTTCTAATAAATAGAGTTGACTGTAATACCAAATAAAGATTAGAAATAAGACAACCAGAATCGATAATAATGTGTATGTTCGGTTCCATTTAATCATTCTGGATCACCTCACTTAACTGGTCACGATCAATTTCTGCTATCAGATTAACGACATAATGTAGCTCTTCTTCGTTAACCAAATCAACTGTCTCAAGCTCAACATGTGTAACATAGGATAAGTTGAATAATGAACGCTGAATCTCGATCACTTGATCTAAACCGACGAGCTGAACCGATAATCGAATGCCTTCATTGATTGAAAAAGTATAATCAAGTAAATAAAGTGCATCTGATTCTGGTAATAACTGTTCAATCGTTTGATAGATTTGTGGTGTTGGATATTGATTATCTTGTAATAACTCAAGATCAGCTGCTATATCTCGCACTTGATTGGAAAATGTTTGTATTTCTCTCAATTCAGTTACAATTGTTTGCTGCTGACTAATTTTTGTTAAATTTTCTTCATGTTGAGTTTGTAAATTACCATTCACGAGTATGACGTAGCCGCCAATAACGAATAAACCGACAATAAAAATCGCGACTAAAATTAACGGGCTATAGTCTTTCTTTTTACGTTCAAAAAAATTAATTTCAATCATCGGATCAACCTCACAATCGGCGAGCGGTTGTTGTGACTAGTCAAAGCGCTCCCCCCTTAATCCTAACCCGTAAAGTACACCTAATTCGGTTGGCATATCGTTTGGTAGGGTGAGTTTTTTTATCGGTAAATCAAAACGCTCATTTAATTGTTGTTCGATCATCATTTGGTTCGGGAAATCACCTGTTAAAAGCACTTGGTTAATTTGCCCATCGTCATTCATGATCGAATAGCGGTAAAAATCGATAAAGCGTTCGATCGGGAGCAATTGCTCTTCAACAAAATCAGGGAGTGTCAATAAATTTGACTGCCATTCGAGTTGCTTGCTCTGATCATTTTTCTGCCAGCCTTGTGGTGCTTGAGAAAAATGAACGTGACGTGAAAACATTGGCACATCTTGATGGAAAACAGTCATCGTCAAATGGTATTTATTCCACTGGATCATTAATAAATGTTCATCCTTCGTCGCTAAATCAGCCTTTCGATAAACACGATAAAGACTCAAGTATGAAATATCAGCGACATTTGGCTGTAAGTTGATGTCGTCAAACAATTGGTCAAACGGTTTTAAGCGCTCAGATGGATAAGCAAACAATAAAATTTGCTTCGTTTCCTCGCCTTCTTCAAGTAAATGATAGTCGAGGTATGGATCTTTAAATGGTAAGCGAATGCTCCCTTCCATATGAAGCTTAATATATGAATTAACTTCTTCATCCGTCAATTGTTTCGGGATTGATTCTTGACGCATCGTGACAAAGTTATCTGGCACGATAAACGAGAGATTACGTCGCTTCCACTTTTTCTGTTCGACCAAATTATTTAGCATCGATTTTAATAAATCTAAATTAACGATTCGACCATCTTCAATGATTAACGAGTCTAAAATCACCTCGCCGTAGTCTACATTCTGATTCAGATTACGACCAGACCACGTTAAATAACGGATTGTTCGTTCAGTGAGTAAGATGAAAACATGTTCTTTTTTAAATAATTGCATCTCATTCATCCTCTAGTTTCGATAGATTTCTAACTAAATTAATGATAAATACCAATTAATAATTTGTTCACCAAAGAATAGTACAGTCAGTGCAGCAAAGCTAATATATGGTCCAAATGGCACTTTTGATTTACGGGTTACCTTTTTTAAAGCTAACAAACCAATGTTGATCACTGCACCATACAATGTTGATAAGAAAAAAACGAGCAAAATATTCGGAAAGCCAAACACGATGCCCAAGACAGCAAAGTATTTCATATCACCTGCGCCCATGCCACCTTTACTAACGATAATAATCAGTAATAAGAGACCAAAACCAGTCATGCTACCTACGATCGGTGACCACCATGGATTTAATGGGGTGACGATTCTAGCAATAATCAAGATTGGCAAGAAAAACAGTAGTATTTTGTTAGGAATCAGTGTGTATGTATAGTCGGTTACGATGATGATAATCGCTAATGAAACAACGATTAGTGAAAGCACTAATTCCATTGTCAAATCAAATCGCCAATAACTAAGTGCAAAAAACAGACCGGTAAGCAATTCGAGCGTTGGATAAAGTTTTCCGATTGTTTTGCCACAACCACGGCATTTTCCGGCTTGAAATAAGTATGAAAGAATCGGAATCAGCTCGTACCAAGTCAGTTGTTTTTGACAATTCGGACAATATGAGCGATCGGTTGTGAAGCTTTTACCTTTCGGCACTCTTAACCCAACAACATTGAAAAAAGAGCCGAAGATTGTTCCTAAGATGAAAAACAAACTATAATAAGCGATTTCCATAACAAGCTCCTTATATAACTAGAGACCCCTCACGGGGAGGAGTCTCGATTTTTATGAATAAAACTAAATTGTACTTGAATTAAATTTTCAGATGATTATTATTAATCTGGGTCGAATTCTAATTCACCCGGTGAATCTGTGGTAACACCTACTCTTTTTACTACTTTAGCTTTATCCGCATCGGAGAATTTACCTTGTCTTTCATCTAAATAACCTTCACTGATAAGAGTTCCAACACTTACTCCAGCCTCAGGTAATGCCCCTTCTTGCACCTCGTATAATCTTGCTGCATCAACAATCATTGTGATTTTGGCATCCTCTGCATCACCACGTGCATTATCAATCACACTACCAATCGCTGGAATCGCAATTGCGACAACAATACCTAAAATAACGATAACTGCTAGTAATTCAACTAACGTAAAACCTTTTTCCCCTTTAATCATCTTCTTAATCATAACTTTGTTCCTCCTTGATCTTTGGTTGGTATTTGTGGTGCATCAAGCAAAGGCTTAATATACAAAAATAGACTCACAACATAAATAAACCTTTATGATGCCAGCCGGTTGCACTACTAACTCAAATCCATCAAAGTGCCCAAAAATAAGATGAATCGTCATCGTTTCTGATTTAACTACTACTATTATACTATATTCCTTCTATTTGTCTAGCATTTTCTTGTAAAAAATTGATTTTCTTTAAGAATTCTTTTAAAATGTTTCAAATAGTGAGAACATTGGGATTACGACCGCCAATACAATTGCTCCAACAATGATTGATAGAAAGACAATCATCACAGGTTCAATTAGTGATTTCAACTTTTCCGATGCTTCATCGAGCTCTTGTTCATAAAATTGCGATACTTTCATCAACATTTCATCGAGTGCTCCTGTAGCCTCTCCTACCGCTATCATTTGGGTAATTAATTTCGGGAACACCCAATGTTCTTGCATCGGTTTTGCTAGTGAATCACCTTCTTCAAGTGCTGTTTTACTTTCTCGTAGTACTTTTTTTATGACCCGATTTGGTATGACACGTTCAGTAATTTCTGTCGATTGAATGATAGGCACCGAGCTGTTCAAGAGCGAGCTCAATGTTTGCGTCATTCTTGCGAGAACAGCTTTTTGAATAAACGAACCAAACAGTGGCAATTTAAATTTAATGTGATCAAACACATAGGCAAACTTCTCTTGTTTGTTCAATACGCTAATTACGACTACAACTAAAACAATCGCTAAAATAATGATCCACCAAAATTTTTGAAAGAAGCCACTAATGCCTAAAACAAACGCTGTATATGCTGGAATCTCCTGATCGAATGAAATAAACATATCTGTAAAGACCGGAACAATAAACGTCAACAAGATCATTGAAATTAATAAGGCAAAAATGCTGATCACGATCGGATATGTCAGTGCGGTTTCAATTTTCTTCTTTAATTGGTATTGCTTTTCGTAATAATTCGCCATCCGATCTAATATTTCATCGAGACGTCCACTTACTTCACCAGCATTAACCATACTGACTAATAGTTCAGGAAATAGTTTACTATGTTTAGCTAACGCATCCGATAGTGCGATTCCTTCTCTTAAATCATCTTTTGTTTCTAATAATGCGGTTTTAAGTGGTTTACTGTTTGATTGTTCAGCTAAAATATCCATTGAATCAACCAAAGAAATCCCCGCATCGATTAATGTTGAAAACTGTCTTAGAAAAATTACAAAATCTTTGTTTTTGACTGGATTTCCGATGTAAATTTCACCGTATAATACAGGATTCAATTTTTTTATTTGATAAACAAGCAGATCCAATTGTTCTAACTCAGATAAAGCTTCTTGTTCACTACTACTTTTTAGTCGACCTTTTGTCAGTTTTCCATCAAGCGTCCGCGCTTGATAAGCAAATAACGCCACAATATTTCACCTCAATTCTTAGTATCGATTAATTAAATAAGGCTCTGCATGTTTTTGGCTGATTAAACCTTGAGCAACTTTTTCACGAATATCCATCTCCATCGTGTGCATGCCCTGGTCTTTCGATGTTTGGAGCGTATTTGGAATTTGGTGCATCTTCTCATTACGAATTAAATTTTTTATCGCAGAATTATTAATTAAAATTTCAGTACTTGCGATTCGCCCATTTTTTTGAGCTAATGGGAATAACCGTTGAGAAATAATTGCTTCCAGAACATTCGCAAGTAAAATTCGAATCTGATCTTTTTGATGGGCTGGAAAGACATCAATAATCCGATCCATTGTTGATGAAGCATCTTGTGTATGTAGCGTCCCTAAAACGAGATGCCCAGTTTCCGCTGCCGTGATTGCTGTCGAAATTGTCTCTAAATCTCGCATCTCACCGACTAAAATCACATCTGGATCTTGCCTTAAACAAGCACGTAGTCCTAATTGGAATGATGTTGTATCAAAGCCAATCTCACGCTGATCAATAATCGATTGATTATGTTTATGTAAATACTCAATCGGATCCTCAAGCGTGATGATGTGGCGACTTGAATGACGGTTCATATAATCAATCATCGAAGCAAGTGTCGTACTCTTTCCACTACCTGTCGGCCCTGTCACTAAAACAAGTCCATGAGGTTTTTTAGTAATTTCTTTTAAAATCTCCGGTAAACGTAAATCATCTATCTGTGGAATATTCCTTGGAATCACCCGAAATGCTAGTGACAAATTATTTCGTTGAAAAAAGATGTTGACCCTGAAACGCGAAACACCTGGAATGCCGTGAGATAAATCAACTTCTCGCTCTACTTGAAGTCGTTCCCACAGCTCATCAGTTAAAATTGACCGCGCCATTTTCTGCGAATCTTCTGGCTTAATGACAGTATCTTTATGAGCAATTAAATGACCATCAATTCTAAATATTGGTACAGAACCAACCGTTATGTGAATATCTGATGCATCTTTTTCAAAAGCTGTTGTTAAAATTTTCGTTAGTCTATTCAACTAATAATCCTCCTACTCTGCAGTGGCTACACGCATAACCTCTTCTAAAGTTGTCCAACCTTGCTTCGCTTTTTCAAGTCCATCATCAATCAAAAAGTTCATTCCTTGTTCACGGACATACGTTTTAATATCATTCATGCTTACTTGTTCAAGCATCATTCTCTTGATCGCATCATCAATCATTAGTAATTCATGAATTGCCATTCGTCCACGGTAACCTGTACCACGACAGCTATTACAGCCTGTCCCTTCTGACAATTCTGTGATTGGAATACCTCGTTTTTCAAATATTTCTGCTTCTAGCGCAGTAATTGCTCGCGTTGTTTTACAATCCTTGCAAATCTTTCTCACTAAACGCTGTGCCATTACACCTGTTAACGAAGACACGACAAGATATGGCTCAATCCCCATATCAAACAAACGTGGCAATGCATCAATTGCGCTATTCGTGTGCAGTGTACTAAAGACTAAGTGACCAGTAAGTGACGAGCGAATTGCAATTTCAGCTGTTTCTTTATCACGAATTTCACCGACCATAATAATATTCGGGTCTTGTCGCAGGATTGATCGCAATCCTGCTGCAAACGTCAGTCCGACATTTGAATTTACTTGCACTTGATTAATACCCTCAAGTTGATATTCAACTGGATCTTCAACCGTAATGATATTGACATCTTCCTGATTCAGTTCATTGATTGAGCCGTACAGTGTCGTCGTTTTACCTGAACCCGTTGGCCCTGTTAATAAAATTAGACCAGAAGGACTCTTAATAATTTCGGAGAACTGTTCAAGTGTTTTTTGATTAAAATCTAATTCCGTTAGTTTTTTAAAAATATTCGTTAAGTCGAGAATCCGAATAACAACTTTCTCCCCAAAAACCGTCGGTAATGTTGATACACGTAAATCAATTGGCTTCGAATCAATCATCATCCGAATGCGTCCATCTTGAGGTAAACGTGTCTCAGTTATATTTAAATTCGCTAAAATCTTTATTCGAGCAACAAGAGCATTTTGAATCCGCTTTGGCAAGGTCCGATCACTTTGAAGTGTACCATCAACACGATAACGGACATTCACACTCGTCTCATTCGCATCTAAGTGAACATCGCTCGCTCTTAATGTCACACCTGTTTGGAGTATTTGATCCAAGATTTGAATCGCTGGCGCATTCTCTTCATCTTCTTGATCTAATTTCCCCTTGTCATAATACTTATTAATCGCCTGCAAAATATCTTCTTTAGTTGCCATCACAGTTTTCACTTGATAGCTCGTCAATAATTCCAAATCATCAATCGCAAAATAATCAAGCGGATCATTCATCGCTACAGTTAACACATGGTCTTTTAACTCGATTGGAATTAAGACATTCGTTCGAGCAACCTCTTTAGGAATCAATTCAATTAACTGCTCATCAATTGGAAAACGATATAAAGAAACGGTTGAAATACCTAATTGAATCTCTAAAACTTCAATTAATTGTTTTTCAGTAATATAACCCTGTTCAACTAATGCATCACCGAGTTTTTGCCGATCCTTCTTTTTTCCTAAAGCCTCTAAAATCTCAGCTTCTGTGATTAATTGTGCTTCTTTTAAAATATCACCGAGTTTTCGTTTCGTTCGAGTTGCCATTTATTTAACCCCCTTTAAAATCGATTATTCTGTGTTTGGTTTTGGTGTAATTAACTCCCCACCTGAATCATTTCCGCCTTCGTTCCCTCCTGGGATAACAGGTATTGCTGTACTTTCAAATTTTATTTTCCCACCACCAAATGAGCTTAATTTATCAGCAATAATTGAGCCGTTGTGAGTTGTTCCACCTTGTATATTCATGTTTGAGTATGGAGCAATAATTACACCAGAAGTAACGCCACCTCCAGTAACTGTAATATTTCCAGATTTAGATATAACATATCCCGTAAATCCATGTCCACCTGTTAGAGTTAAATTCGCTTGTTTATTAAAGAAAGATGCGTTAATTCTTATTGCTCCGCCAACACTAATTGAATCAAGCCCACTGTAATATAAATTAATATTATTAGTTTCTCCATCTTTATTTATTGACGAGCTTCCACTGCCAAAACTCAACCGATTCGTCACATATATATTTAACATGCCTCCACCAACTATTTTAATATGACCTTGTTCAATTAAAAACTTATCTACTACTAGATCAATAGTCTTTCCTTTAGTATCTATCGTTAAAGTTCTATCACTTGTTACTTTTATTTCATTAATATAACTATCTGTTAGTATTTCTTTTGTCACATTAATGCCACCCGATACGTAAATGTTACTTTGTAGCGGTAAACCCACAGGTGGATCAGGTATATTGTTTACTAAATCTTCAAATACAGAAAAGTCTATTGCTTCATTAAAAGTTTGAGGCGTTGGTCGATGCGGATAATCTGTTGATGGGGTTTTAATCATATCCGCTTTTCGATCCTCAGGAGCATATAGGTTTCCATCTATAATTTTTCCCGTCCAATTTATTTCAACTGATTCACTTTCGCCAGAGGCTATATAGACATCTCCAAAAATCTCAGTGCTGAAATTAATTTTTGATCTCACCATTGCCGCCATGCCTTCTGGAATAGTCGGTATTCCTCCACCTTTAGCTACCCAATTCACCACAAATTCCTTCGTGACCGTTCTTTCTCGTTGGCCGATTTTTCCTTTTGAACTAATTTGATATGTTCTTGGGTTTCCGTCGTCAATTTTTGAAATAGAGATATGTGCTTCTGGTTGTTCACCAAGACTCCGTTCAAAGTTGGTTAAGGTTGACTCACTAATATCCTCTAGTAAAGCAGGTTCAATCCTCGAATAAAAAGTCGCTTCATTACTTGTATCAGCATAACTATCTAGAATGTGTTCCTTTATTTGCGCATATGTCTCATTCACACCGGCTTCAGCAATATAATAAGCGGATTGATATTCACGGTCAGTCGTCGTTAATTTAACGTTTGCGAAGGTGACTGTTGCGAGAGTGACACCGATAATTGACAAGACAAGTAGAGTCATGACAGCAATAAGTAAACTAACACCCGTTTCGTCATTAATATACCGCTTCACATTCAACTTATTTAACATATCCATTCACCTCTACCTTCTAAAATAAATCGCTGTTTCAATTGTTGTCTGACCTGCTTGATCACTGTCTTTACTGTCTATCTTAATATTAATGCCAACTAATTCTTCGTCATCTTCTATCGGCGTTAACGTGAATCCAGCAATGTTATCACTCATTTTTTTTCCGTCACGATAAATGATTGGTTCATTATATGAGTAAGTGTGTGTACCAACCTGATATGTACCTGTATCAGTATCTACACTGTAATCTGTTGCCGTCACTGAGCGGAAATCGGTCGTCAGTTGGCTAATGACCAATCTAACATCACCTTGTTTATGGAGTTCATCTGTTTGATAGATTAATTGTTTTTGTCCGAAAAGATGTGCGGATCCGACTAAGAGAATAATCACGGATAGAATCGCCAATACTCCAAGCAATTCAACTAATGTAATCCCACGTTGATTATCCTTCATCATCATCGCTCCCCTCAAAGAAGAATTTAGTCTCGACTTGGGCAGCTTGATTATTATTCGAATCAAATACTTTAATTAAAAGCGTGTGTAAATCTTCAATTCGATTACCAACACTATCTTTAGCTGGGGAAAGGTCAAGATCAACTCGATAACGATCTATAGCGATGGAAAATTCCTCCGTATCCCCTGACTTATGATAACTGTACCCTTCTGATTGTAATTGTGAAATGAGTTGGTCAATATTCTGATCGGTTGAATAATTATAAATCTCCTCAGCCTGTTGCTGTGCAATATAAGAAGCATCAATAATTTCTCCTGAAACCTTCGTCGTTCGAGCCGATTGAATGAAAAAACCTAGAAACGATACAACAATAATTGAGAGAATCACAATAGACCCTAATAATTCTACTAAGGTTAAGCCGTCTTGATTGTTCATCTGTTTAAATCGAGTCATATAATCAAATCCTTTTTTAAAAAACAAAAAGCTACCTAAATAAGCAATTTATTTGCATCTGTTCGATTGATGTCATAAAGCAAAACTCAATCCGTGGGCGTCTTACTGACAGTTGCACTGCGATAAACTTTTTCGGTAACTTCTTGTAAGTTATATTGATGTAATTTTCTATGATGTTGTTTTCTTAATTGTTAGTATAATCGTTTTTCTGTTAAGAATCAAGGCTAATTACTTAAAATATTCCCTAACTTTGCCAACAAAGTCGAGTGAACCAACGACAAAAGTCACTTTTTTCGTTGTTTTTTCCGAGCGAATTTGGTCAAGTAGTTCTTGCCAATCTTCTATCACTTGTTTATTTTGATGATTTGACACTTCAAATAAATGAGCCGCTGACTCCGCGCGCTCATGATCAAATGTTGTCATAATAATTTCTTCAAAGTGTGGTTCGAGATGAGCAATCATCCGCTCAATTGGTTTATCTCTAAAGGCTGCAAAAATGAGCCGTTTTTCTACGTTTTGATATGATTTATTTACCGTATCGATAAAAGCATCGATACTTTCCGTATTATGAGCACCATCGATAACGATGATGGGATGGTCAGATATTTGCTCAAATCGAGCTGGTAAGTGAGCTTGTTTAATCCCTAACTTGATTTGCTCATTCGAAATCCGTTCATCTAAAATAGCAAGCGTTTTAATTGCTAAAGCCGTATTAAAAAATTGATGCTCGCCAAGTAATCGCAAGCGTAACGGAATCGTTTCATGCTCATCTTTAAAGTAGGGGCGATTTTCAACCCAAATGACATCAAAATTCTCACCTAACTGATAGAGTTTTGCACCTTTTGTTTGGGCTTCATTTTCAATTACTTCTCTTGCTTGGTCAACAATTTTTCCAACAACAATCGGTCGGTTCGGTTTAATAATTCCCGCTTTATGACGCGCAATTTCTTCAATCGTTTCCCCTAGAAAAGCTGTATGGTCATAGCCAATCGACGTGATAATCGACACAACTGGATCGACGAGGTTTGTCGCATCCTCTAGCCCACCCATGCCTGTTTCAATCACGGCAATATCACTATGCTCTGCAAAAAATAGAAACGCAATCGCAACGATGATCTCGAATAAACTAGCTGGATTGTTCGCTTCGTCTAATGAATCCAATATTGGCTTAAGCTGATTGGCGTAATTTAAAAATGCTTGATCAGAAATTGACTCACCATTTAATTGAATCATTGCTTGTCTATTCGTCAAGCTCGGTGATGTGAATGTGCCAACTTGATAGTTTGCTTCTTTTAAAACTGACGCCAAATAAGTAACAGTTGATCCCTTTCCATTTGTTCCCGCAACGTGAATGACAGGTTTTTTCAAATGGGGTTGGTCAACACTACTTAACAGGCGTTCCATCCGCCCTAAACCCGGTTTAATCCCAACCTTTTCTCTTGCTTCAAAAAAATGATCCAATGCTTCAATAGAAGAAAACATTTATTTCATCCCCTTTGACGTTCAATCGCTAACTCAATTGTAACGGATAATCGTTTAAATTTATACTATATAATTACAAATGAACGCACAATCAAACGCAAACAGCTATTGTTGATAGACGCCTACTTTATTTCTACCACTTCGTTTAGCACCAAGATACATTGCACGGTCAGCTAATCGAATTAACGCATTAATGTCTTCCGTTTCTTTTGGATAACTTGCCACACCAATACTAACAGTTAAGTCGAGCGAAATTGTCGGATGATTTTCTACCATATAGTTATGACTAGTAAATTCATTCTGTTCCACAAGCTTTCGGAACGATTCCGCAACATTAACACTGCTCTCATGAGAATAATTCGGTAGGAAGACTAAAAATTCTTCTCCACCATACCTGAACACCTCACCCATATCGTCAAAAAACAAATGCATCAAGTCAGCTATCTGGATTAGAACCTCATTCCCGCTTTCGTGTCCATACTGATCATTCACATACTTGAAATGATCAATATCAATCATAAGTAACGAACAATTTAACGTTAAATTGATCGAAGTTTCTAACTTCTCCTGATAATCTCTAATAAAATTTTCAAAGGATCTTAGATTTGGTAAATTCGTTAAATGGTCAGTTTGGCTGTCTGCTCTCATATTTTCGTAGTATTTGGAGTTTTCTAAAGCAATCCCAAAATATGAATTTAACACAGTAAACGTCGATAATAAACTTTCATCAAAGGTATAACGCTTATTATCAACAATAATCAGAATTGCCGTTATTTGTTGGTTTCGTTTGATCGGCATCGCCACTAAGCTCTCACCTTGATTCTGCAACTCAGGTAACAGATAATGCTTCCACTGCTTCGCCTTATCATAATAGAGTAATTTTTCTCTTTTAAAAACTCTCTCTACAATCGTTAGCTCTTTCATTTCGATCAATTCTTGCGATGTCTGCATTATTTTACCGTTCTTATAAAAGTGAATCAATTGAAGCTTATCTTGATCAACAATATCGTATAGCATCATCGTTTCAATCGCAAACCGCTCTGGAAGCATATTGAGATACGTATCAACAACACCTTCTCTCGATAAATGTCCTGTTAACTTTTGTGCAATTTGATTGACGTTCTGTAAATTTTCAGTTGTTTTTTTACTTTTATAATAGAGCTTGATCGCTATTGAAATCGCCACAATTTGTACACTCATCATTAACACCCCAGCTGGGCCAAATATCTGATGTAGATAAACAATTAAGATACCTGTTGGCAATGTATAACTAATACTGAGTAATGAAAAATAAAAACCTTCATTTAACAACGGGGCCTTGATCTTGTAATAGTAACGTTTTACATAATAAAGCATGACTTGATTTGCCACAAAGGAGGTGAATACGTAAGCAAATAGTTGTAAGATATTCTGATCTAGAATTACGAATTGTTTTGATGTAAATGGTGCCAGACTATAATAAACAAACGCACTTACAATCGAGACACCTAAAAACAACAATAAGTTTAAGGGAATTCGGTAGTGCTCAGTTCTCGTGATTTTTAATCGAACAATAACCGACATAACCGCTAATTGTGTAATGATAATTTCTCCAAATAAGCCGAAGATAAGAAAAGTTGCCAAACTGACACTATTTATTAAGAATATAGGTGTTTTATTAATTGTAATTGGTAAATAAGCAACCATTGACGTTAAAATGATAAATACGAGCAGATCAGACAGTCGAAACGATGCATTAACAAACTCATAATTAAAAAGCAATATCATAACAGTTGGCCAAATGGCAAGCCAAATTAACCAGACTGCAAGTTGTTTCTTTCGAGACAACATTTCTTCACCTCACTACTAAAACTTCAGTGTTTCCTTTTAATTGATCAGACTAACATTATCGGGAGTTTGACACTTTGAATTACAAAAAACATTAAGAAGCCTTGATATGGCTTATTTTTTTTGTCAAAT
>NZ_BAABDL010000055.1:0-740 GCF_039539605.1 Amphibacillus indicireducens
AACTGGCATTCACTTTTGGCAATTTAATGGGCAAATCACCTATAAAAAATCAAGTTATGAATAATGCAGGTTATCTATACATTAAATAACTAATAATATAGGCACGGAAGCTGATTAACTGATGAAAAGTTTAGGGGATAGGTATGCTTAATAAGGAAAAATTCAATTTGTTTTCAAGCATTTTTCTCCTAGCTGAATCAATTATGATAATTGCTATACTTCTACAAATTAACGAGATCGTACAGTTTATAATATTATTCTTAAGCTTTGTGATCACAATTATATACGTAATATATGCCATTGTATATTTTATTTAAAAGGGATGACTACTGGTTTGTTTAGCGACAGTTTTTTAATTAGTTAAAAACTGTTGCTGATCAATTGTTACAAAAATATAGAAATGAGCTACATTCATGAAAAAACAACATCTTAGGTTTTTTATTAGATATGGCATTTTCTTATTTATTATAAATTATGGTTCAAAAACCCTTGTTGAGCAAGGAATATTATCGAAGGGTATCACTTACATACTTATTTTATTTCCAATATATTTAGCCGGAAGCTTGTTCATTATGAAGAAGACTTATTTTAATAAAAATGAGATTGATCAAAGAAAAGAGGAATAATTTATGAAAAGAAAAGCTTTTTTCAAAGTTATGTTTGTATCTTGATTATTTCGCGCTCACAAGTCCATCAATATCCAATCCGAGTCCACCAATTCACGAATCAAGTCCGCCTAT
>NZ_BAABDL010000056.1:0-2916 GCF_039539605.1 Amphibacillus indicireducens
ATAACATTAATGTAATATTAAGGGGTCGTTTTTTCGATATTTATCACGAAGAATTTTTACTCTTCATAGCTGGTATTACCAGTACGTAAAAATAGAGGATCCCGAACAATTTGCTCAAGACCATAAAGCATTTTGTCAGGAACTCGGTTTAAAAGGGCGAATTTTAATTGCCAATGAAGGGATTAACGGAACAGCCTCCGGAACAATCGAAGCAACACAAGCCTACATGGATGCGATGCACGCTGATCCTCGATTCAGTCAAATGCCATTTAAAATTGACCCAGCAGACGGACATACTTTTCAGAAGTTAAAGGTCAAATCACGTCCAGAACTTGTTACCTTAAGATTAGGTGAAGAAGATATTAACCCGCTTAAGGTGACAGGAAATTATTTAGCGCCCGATGAGTTTTATCAAGCGATGCAAGACGAAAATACTGTCGTGATTGATGCACGTAACGATTACGAATACGACCTCGGTCACTTCCGTGGTGCCGTTCGTCCAGAGATTAAAACCTTCCGTGAACTACCAGATTGGATTGAGGAAAACCAAGAACAGTTTGAAGGTAAACGGATTTTAACTTACTGCACAGGCGGAATTCGTTGTGAAAAATTCTCCGGCTGGTTAGTTGAGAAGGGTTTTGACGATGTTCACCAACTCCATGGTGGCATTGCAACATACGCAAAACACCCTGAAGTTAAAGGCCAACTGTGGGACGGAAAAATGTACGTCTTTGATGAACGCATTAGCGTGCCAATCAACCAAGTTGAACACGTCATCGTCGGTAAAGATTATTTTGACGGAACACCGTGCGAAAGATACATTAATTATGGCAACCCATTTTGTAATCGACAATTCATTAGCTCCGAAGAAAACGAAGCAAAATATTTAGGTGGCTGTTCACACGAATGTCGCGTACACCCGAAAAATCGTTATATCGAAAGACATAATCTAACAACTGAAGAAGTTGAAGCACGTTTGAGTGCTTTGGAAGAAGAAACTACGAACACAATTTAATTAAAAACTATTAGACAACTCAGCATTCACCAAGCCTTTAGGCGAATGTTTTAGTTGCACTTATGTAGTAAGAAAGTTGTTATACTTTCTTATCTACCAAAAAAGTATCGATGTGCAAAATTGAGCATCGATACTTTTTTAATTAAATCATTATTTATTCAACATCAATTTTAACCGCATAATGAGCAGTTCCTCTGTTCCATTTCGCATAAATTTCGTAAACAACGTCACCCGTCTGATCTGTTAAAAAAGTCAGACCCTCAACAGCTATTTCACGGGTTTGCGCCAATCTGTTCCAAACATATACTTCGACTAACAAAGGATCATGATCAAAATCTAAAGAAATCTCCGCACCTAATTTAGTGTTTAGTCTGTTTTCCTGGTCAGTTACGAGTTCTGGTGGTGGTCCAGAATCAGCTTCAATCCCTGTGCCAGTTCCATCACGATTATGATACGACCAACTATAAGTTCCTAAAACAGCAAGAACTTCATGATTATTAGAACGAACAATTAATTCTGGTGGTTCTTTCAATTCTGTTTTCGAAGGTAATAACTCATCGTATTCATTTTGATGATCTGTTTCAGCTTCACGATCATTTTGCCCCGTAACACACCCCGTTAGAAAGATAGCAACCAAAATTAATACGATCTACCTTTTCAAAATAACCACCCCTTTAGATGATTAGTCGTACGGTTAAGGCATTAAGTTTCAAAAAAATCCTTAAGCATCTATTACTTAAGGATTTTCATCTTCACCAATAATTCTCACTTCACGTTCTAGCTCGACACCGAATTTTTCTTTAACCGTTTTTTGAACCATTTCAATCACAGCAATATAATCCGTTGCTGTTGCATTGTCCTTATTGACGATAAAGCCAGCATGCTTAGTCGAAACCTCTGCACCGCCAAAGCCTTTTCCTTGTAGGTCACTATCTTGAATCAATTTTCCAGCAAAATAACCCGGAGGTCGTTTAAACACACTACCGCACGATGGATATTCTAGCGGTTGTTTTGACTCACGTTTTTCTGTTAAATCGTCCATAATTGCTTTAATTTCTGTTTGATCACCTTGTGTCAATTTAAAATGTGCTTCGACAACAATATAGTCGTTATCTGGAATGTTGCTCGTTCGATAATCAAAATCAAATTGCTCATTTTTTAATGTTAAAAGTTCACCTGATCGATCGATGACAATCGCGTGATCGAGGCAATCCTTAATTTCGCCGCCGTAAGCACCTGCATTCATATATAAGGCACCACCAACAGTTCCCGGAATCCCACAAGCAAATTCTAATCCTGATAAAGATTGATCAAGTGCGTAGTAAGATGTGTCAATGATTCTCGCACCACTTCCAGCAATCACCATTTCACCTTGATGGCGAATCGTTTTCAAGTTTTTTAATGTCATGACAATCCCACGAATCCCACCATCTCGGACAATTAAATTCGATCCATTACCTAATAAGGTGAATGGAACATCAACCTCACTGGCAAATCGAACAATCGCTTGGATCTGCTCCACTGATTCAGGCATCACAAAAAAGTCAGCTGAACCACCGAGTTTAGTATACATATGATGCTTGATCTGTTCATCAATTAAGAGATGATCAGCACCAACAATTGAGATTAGTGTTTCTTTTATTAAATGACGTTCGGTCATTTCAATCATATCCTTTAATCATATATTGCAAATTCAAGTTTGCACAATCTCAATTATAACAGGGATGACCTTGGTTCGCCAATAGCAATTCAGGACTGATTTTGTCGTATCCGATTAAATTTTGCTCAGCAAATGGATTCTATATAAAAAAACAAATCTGCAGCAAAGTTACAGCCTAGATTATTCATAGCCCAATCATAAAACCTGAATAAACCGCATCAAATCAATTAAAAATAACCAA
>NZ_BAABDL010000057.1:0-10039 GCF_039539605.1 Amphibacillus indicireducens
TGATCAAAAAACATATTGTATTTTGAATTCATCCTCCAATTCAGTATCTTTTCATAGAACTTTTTACACTACCGTAGCATCATCTTCTTTTTGAAAACTACTTTTCCTTTGATTTTGATAAAACGCTTTTTCTGTTAATTCCTGTTCTGCCTCACGAAAAGACTGTTGGAACTTATCTGGAGAATCAAACTTTTTAATGACATAATATCCAATAAGATCAGGAATTGATTCAATCTTATTTTTCAGCTCAAAGAAACGGTCACTTTCATGGAAAAAAACAATTGAATTTTTTGTGTTATATTGAAAATAGTCCATATAGGTATCGAATTGCAAAATGAATTGTTCCACTGTATGTGATCGATTTGAACTAAGTTTATCAATTTGATAAATCATATAATAAGCTATTGAATTTAAAAAGTTAAAATCAGATGAAGGGTATTGTTGCTTAAGCTCAACTAAACTAACATCATTGATTAATTCTCTAATAATATACTTTTGCATCGTTCGTTCTTTTTGAGCTTCTGTTAGTTTCGTATTTCTCTTCCTATCCAACTTTTCAATTGTTTGTGTAATCGTATCAAAAAATTCAGATGGTTGAACGGGTTTTAATATATAGGTTATCGCATTCATTAATAATGCTTTTTTTAAATAATCATAGTCATCATGTCCACTAAAAAAAATAATTTCTATATCTTGATCATACTGTTTCGCATAGTCGGCTAATTCGATTCCAGTCATAAAAGGCATTTTGACATCCGTAATTAAAATATCAATCGGCTGTTGATCAAGTATCAATAAACCATCCTTACCGTTCGGTGCTTCAAATAGATTCAACTGATAGGGCATCTGTTTTAATAAATATTTTATGACATCTCTCTCTTGTTTTTCATCATCTAAAATCAAGAAGTTATACATTATATTCCTCCTAATAGTTTAGAATTTTTTGAAAATCCTTTTCTCAAAATAGAAAACGGACTTTATAGGGTTAGCATATTCAATACCAACACATATAAAGCCCTCTACTTTTGTTACTTAATTACGCCCACCACATATCTGCGGCTTCTTCTGAAATATTTATGCTTTTTAGATTTTGAACAGCTTTCTTAAAGCCCTCTTCTACAGACATGATTGGATCTTCGTGCTCGATACTAATCACGTAGTCGTAGCCGTATGTTCTAAGCGCGCTGATGATGTCGCTCCAAACTTGGATGCTATGACCGTAGCCGACAGAGCGGAATGTCCATGCACGTGTTTGCACGTGATCATATGGTTGCATATCCGTTAAGCCGTACATGTTGACATTATCCTGATCGATGTACGTATCTTTTGCGTGGAAATGGTGGATTGCTCCGGCTTTTCCTAAGATTTTAACGGCTGCGACTGGGTCAATGCCTTGCCACCATAAGTGACTTGGGTCTAAGTTTGCACCGATCGCTGGTCCAGTTGCTTCGCGTAATTTCAACATTGTATATGGTGTATGGACGAGAAAACCAGCGTGTAATTCAATTCCGATTTTCACATTGTTTTCTTCAGCAAGATCGTTAATTTCTTTCCAGTAAGGGATCAATTTGTTTTCCCATTGCCAGTGTAAAATGTCACTGTACTCGTTTGGCCATGGCGTAACCGGCCAGTTTGGCTGCTTAGCATCTTCACTGTCTCCTGCGGTTCCCGAAAATGTATTCACAACTGGGACACCCATTAAGCCAGCTAATTTAATTGTTTTTCGTAAAACTTCGTCCGATCGACGTGCATAGTCTTGATCTGGTGAAATCGGGTTGTCGTGACAACTAAATGCACTAATTGTCAATCCACGTTCCTTCACTTTAGCTAAATATGCCTCTCGTTCAGATTCACTTGCTAGTAATTGATCAAGTTTAGCATGTGCGTCGCCAGGGTTACCACCCGTTCCAATTTCAACCGCATCAAGTCCTGCATCACTCACATAATCAAGCATTTCTTCAAATGATTTTTCACCAAATAGTACGGTAAATACACCTAGTTTCATTAATAATTCCTCCTAAAAAATTGATTAATTAATTTTGACTCGCTTGCCTGTTTCGCTCGATTCCAGAGCTGCGAGAATAATATTTAATGATTTTAGTCCTTCTTCGCCAGTAATGAGTGGGTCACGATCATTTTGAATGGCATTAACAAAGTGGTCAACAACATGTGAGCTTGTTTGGCCACCTGCATCGTTTGATTGAATTTGGCCGAGTTCATAATTCACTTTTCGTCCATCGGTATAATTAGCAATCAAGCTGTATTTGGGATCATCTTCTAGTCTTAATGTTCCCTTTTCGCCATAAATAACGGTTGAATTATCTTCATTTGTGTTATAAGCCCAGCTTGCTGTTAGCGTTCCGATAACGCCAGATTCACTTTTTAGTAAGCAAACCGCATTATCATCTACGTTCGAATCGTCTTTTGCATTCGTTTCGACCATTGCTGCAACTTCAGTAAATTCTTCACCTAAAACATAGCGGATCACATCTGATTTATGAACACCTAAATCGCCCATTGCACCAATAAATGCTTCGTCTTTTTTGAAAAACCAGCTTTCTTTTCCATCAATACTCCAGCCTTCTGGACCACCGTGGCCAAATGCTGTTCTAAAGCTATAAATTTTACCGAGTTCACCAGCTTCAATTAACTCTTTTGCCTTTTGGTGTGACGCAACGAAGCGTTGGTTATGAGCGATCATCAGTTGACGATCATTTACTTTTGCTGCTTCAATCATTGCCAAGCCTTCTTCATATGAAGTCGCCATCGGTTTTTCACAAAGGACGTGTGCTCCTGCTTCTAACGCTGCGATTGATACCGGTGCATGTAAATAGTTTGGTAAACAAACACTAACGATATCTGGCTTAACTTGCTCTAGTAACGCTTGATAATCTGTAAAAGCTTCTGCACCATATTGTTCAGCAGTTTCCTTCACACGTTCTGGTACGATATCACAAACAGCAACAATTTCAACATTTGGATTTGCCTGATATTCAAGCAAATGGCGAAATCTTGCAATACTCCCACATCCGATAACTGCTACACGATATTTTTTCATTTAAACGATTCCTCTTTTCTCTAAATAGTGATAACTGATTTGAATACTTTCTAATGGATCAATTCGACTCTCATCTTGCTCAACAATCCACCAATCTGGTGTTCCTGTTGCTAAAATTGCATCTAAATCTAGCCCACCAGTCCCTAGCTCAGCAAAAAATTGTTCATCATCTGTCGTCATATCTTTCAAATGAATTAGTGCTGTGCGATCTTGATAGCGTTTGATCCATTCAAGTGGATCTTCACCAGCTTTTTGAAGCCAATAAAGGTCAAGTTCTGCTTTTAAATACTCCGCTGGCACTTGATCGTAAAGATAAGCTAAAACAGTTTGTCCATTTGGCATCTGCTCTAATTCAAAATCATGATTGTGGTAGCAAAGCTCTAATCCAGCTGCCTTCAGCTGTTTACCAACCTGAATTAAAAGTTGAGCCAGTTCTTGATAAGAATCCGGGTGACGATCTTCAGGTAAAACAAATGGACAGACGACGAATTGATTTCCTAAGATTTTTTGATCCGCAATTACTTGATCAAGATTATTGCTTAACTCTTCAATTGAGACGTGATTACCAGCCACCTTCAGATCTAGTCGATCAAGGGTTGCTCTTAATTCGCGTACAGTGAGATCGCCGTAACCAGCAAGCTCAACACCGTGATAACCAATTTTGGCGACACGTTCTAATGTACCGACAAAATCATTTGCTAATGCATCCCTTAATGTAAACAACTGAACTGCTACAGGTCTTCGTGTCATCTCATTCACCCCTTCCTCGATATCGATTCGATCGGTTCAACATGACCATATTGATGCTCTGGGGCACCTGGTGAGGCTGCCCATAAGACTGCATTTCGAATCACTTTTTGGATATTTTCATTATGATAGGTCGGATATGTTTCATGACCAGGACGGAAATAAAAGATCTTGCCTTTTCCTCGTCGATAAGTGGCACCACTTCTGAAAACTTCGCCACCTTCAAACCAGCTAATAAAAACTAACTCCTCTGGTGTTGGCACATCAAAGTGCTCACCATACATTTCCTCTTGCTCAAGCTCAAAATATGAATCAAGCCCCGCAACAATTGGGTGACTCGGATCAACAACCCATAATCGTTCACGCTCACCGACTTCACGCCACTTTAAATCACAGCCTGTTCCCATTAATTGTTTGAAAATTTTCGAAAAATGACCTGAGTGGAGCACGATCAAACCCATTCCAGCTAAAACACGTTGATGAACTTTATCAACAATTGCTTGCTCAACTTCATCATGCGCCAAGTGTCCCCACCACAGCAGCACATCAGCCTCTGCTAAGACTTGATCCGTTAGACCATGTTCCGGTTCATCTAAAGTAGCTGTTGTCACATCATGCCCAGCTTCACGCAAAAATTCAGCAATCGCACCATGAATCCCTTTTGGATAGATTTCAGCCACTCGTGGATTCAATTTTTCATGACGATTCTCGTTCCAAATAACGATATTCATTTATGTCACCCCTTTAGTTAAAATTTACGCGACGTTTTTCATGACCTGATTGATAAATCGCATTGATCATTTCTTGTGTCTTCAGTGCTTCTTCTGCGGGTATATCTAATTCAGCTTTGCCTTGTAGCGTATCGTAAAAATTATTGATTTGCTTAACATGACTAACGCCCCAATAGCCTTTCACACCATCTTCATAAGTAAATGTCTCTAGCGGGTTATTGTCAGCAATAAAAACTTGACCATTATTTAAAGTAACTGTCGCCTGATCAGCGACCATTTTAGCAATTCCTTTTTCACAATGGAGTTCAATCTCAACAGGTGCGTCATACGTATAGTAATTAATCGCATGAAAGGCTGTCACAACACCATTTTGGTAAGCAATCACACCTTCAGCTGCATCCTCTACTTCAATAATCTCATGTGCGCGGTTACTAATTGTCGCATCGACGTACTTTAAATCACTGTTGACAAACCAACGCATCAAGTCCATCGTATGAATCGCTTGGTCAATCACGACCCCGCCACCTTCTTTATCCCAAGTTCCTTTCCAATCGCTCTTTTGGTAGTATTCATCTGAACGATCCCATGTAACTGAAAGTTTTCCTGACTTAATTGCCCCTAAGTCGCCACTTTCAATCATTTTCTTAATTAATTGCGAACCTGGGTTGTAACGATTTTGAAAAATAACGCCTAAAGTGACGTCTGCTTCATTGGCTGCTTCAATCATATCTACAGCATCCTGATAATGAATCGCCATCGGTTTTTCTGTTAAAACATGAAGCCCTTTTTTAGTTGCTTCAATCGTAACTGGCGCATGAAGGTGATGCGGTAATGCAATATGAATCACATCTAGATTTTCTTGTTCAAACATTTCCAAATAGTCATAATATGCACGACACTGGTAAAGTTCAGCCTTCTGATCTGCGCGATCTTCTTTCACATCACAAACTGCAACTAATTCCGCATCCTCACGCGCAACAACAGAAGCTGCATGCATCGGGAAAACATTCCCACAACCAATCATTCCAACTCTCAATTGAGTCATATTAATCTCTCCTTTATAATAACGCTTTCAAGTAGACAATTTAATTGATTACTTTTCTATATACTAATATAATAACGTCAGATCAACAAAATAAATATAGATAATTTTATGAAAACATCTACTATTTTGCTAAAGGAGTTTTTATCTTGTGGATTGGACACTGTAATTATTCGTATCACTTAGAAGGCTACGAAGATATTCGGCATCAGAGCTACGATTCTTTTCTAATGCGACTCCAAACAGAAGGATTAGCCGAGGCGACAATTGAAGATCAACACTTCGCACTAGAGTACGGTGATATTATCCTAGTCCCTTCAGGATGCTATTATCATTTAAAAGTGCATCCTGATACACCGAGTGGTGATTTTCACATTTTTGCTAATGGTGATTGGATTGATCAATGGTGGACTGAATTAAACCAACCTTTTCATGTTAAAGTGAGTGATGCTAGACAAATGACAACGTTGTGGAATTTTCTCTCAACTGAAACAAGACGTCCACCAACAGAGCAAAATCATGAATTAATCGGCTACTTTTTCAAAAGTATTTGTTTATTAATTAAACAAGAGACAATAGCTCGTTCAGCAAAAAAACGCCCCTTTGTTGTGACTGAGATGATGCGCTATATCGAAGAGCATGCGCTTGATACATTTATGATTGAGGAGGTTGCTAGGAGTGTTGACCTGAGTGTGTCTAGATCGGTTCACCTGTTTAAGGAATATACCGGAAAGACGATGATTGAATACGCGCATGATATTCGATTAACTGCAGCAATTAGTCAAATGAAATATACAAATATGACACTTGATCACATTGCTGAAAACTGTGGTTTTGGTAATTATCCATACTTTCATCGCGTTTTCAAAAAAGCATATGGACAAGCGCCTGGTCAATACCGACGATCACTGTAACACATCCATTTCACAATGTGACAAAGAAAAAGGCCTTACTTATTTAAAGTGAGGCCAGATCATTCACTTACTTTATCGCGCCTTCAGCAACACCTTCAATAATATGCTTTTGGGCAAAGAAATATAGAACAATGACAGGTATAATCGCTAATGTTAAACCGGCTAAGGCTAAATGCCATTGCTTCGTATACTGACCGAAAAAGAAGAACATCCGTAATGGAATTGTGGCATTTTTTTGACTGAGTACTAATGAAGGTAACAAATAGTCATTCCAAATCCAAATCACATTCAAGATCATCACTGTCACAGTAATCGGCTTCAGCATTGGAAATATAATCGTCCAAAAAATTCTCCATCGTGAAGCTCCGTCAATCATTGCCGCTTCATCTAAGGATACTGGAATCCCCTTAACAGCACCGTGGTATAGAAAAATCGACAAGCTTGAACCAAAACCTAAGTACATAAAAATTAGCCCTGACGTATTTAACAGTTCCATTCGTCCAAAAATTGAGATTAGTGGAATCATCACCGATTGGAATGGGATTAACATCGCCGAAACAAACACTAAGAAAAACACACCACTCAACCTACTCTTATTTCTCGCTAACGCATAAGCCGCCATTGATGAGAAAACAATGATAATTAACACACTTAAAAAAGTAACAATAAATGAGTTAGTCAGAGCATTTAAGAAATCCAGATCAATAAAAGCTTGGACAAAATTATCAAACTTCCACTCACTCGGTAAACTTAGTACATTTGAAAAGATCTCAAACTTTGATTTAAATGCATTAACGATCATTAAATAAAATGGTGACAGCCAAATTAACGCAATGATTGTGCTCGCGATTGTTAGGATGATTTTTGATTGACGTTTTTTACTTATCATTATAACTCCACCTCGCGTTTCTTATTGACGTAAACTTGTGTCAAAGCAACGACGGCAACTAAAATAAAGAATATGACTGCTTTTGATTGAGCATAAGCCATATCAAACCGACTGAATGCCGTATTATAAATCTCCATCGCCAACATTTCCGTAGAACCATAAGGACCACCATTGGTTAATGCTAAGTTCTGATCATACAACTTAAAGGCATTTGATAACGTTAAAAATAAACTAACCGTAAATGCTGGTGCAACAAGTGGAAATTTAATTCGCCAAAATCGTTGAAAAATACTTGCACCATCAATTTCAGCAGCTTCTAGCAACTCTTGTGGCACACCTTGTAAATAAGAAATATAAATAATCATAATGTAACCGGCATATTGCCAGACATTTAATATGACTAGACCCCAAAAACCAGTTTCAGATGTCGAAAGCCAGCCTTGTAAAAAATTAATATCGAGTAATTTTCCAACAGCGTCAAAACCACTAATAAAAATAAACTGCCAAATAAACCCTAAAATTAACCCGCCAATTAAATTAGGCATAAAAAAGATCGTTCTTAAGCCATTGCTTATTTTTATTTTTTGTGTCACAAGTACAGCTAAACCTAAACCAAGCGCATTAACGATCACAATCGAAGTGATCGCAAATTTTATTGTAAAAACTAATGAATCAATAAAACGTTGATCACTAAAAATCGCAAAATAATTATCCAAACCTAAAAATGTTGTTGCTCTTAAGCCATTCCAGTCTGTAAATGTATAGTAAAAACCGTACAGAAACGGAAAAAATACAACAACGATTAAAGCAAATAAAGCTGGTAGAAGAAAGAGCCAAAACGATAGATTCTTGTTATTCATGCATTAAACCTCCTGAGCCTTTTCTGACATAATCACTTGATGTATTTGGTAAAAATGAAGGCTATTAATCAAGTAAAAATAAAGCGACTAACGATCAAACTTAATAGTGTTAGTCGCTTATTATTTTGATTAATTATTGTCTAGAATTTTCCCATGATTCTTTTGATGTTTGTAATACTTCTTCCCACGTCACTTCATCAACTAGGTATTTCTGGAACTCCGTTGCTAACACGTCCTCATTCCAACCGATTGGTGTTGCCATAAATGTCCACCCAATCGTCTTCTCATCTAAAGAATATTGATAAACATCTTGTGATAATGGATCAGCAATCCGATCCGCATCATAACCGTCGTATGCTGGGATGAACTTAAACTCATCTAAGACAAAATCTTTACCTTGATCTGATGTATACATCCAATCTAAGAAGTCCTTCGCCGCTTGAATTTGTTCATCCGATTTATTCTTGTTAACTGCCCAATATTGCGGCACACCTACTGGCAAATGATCTTCAAATTCACCTTCAAAAGGCATCGCAATCATACCAATACCATTTTCGGCAAAATCTTCGTCTATTTGCTCAACTGTTGGATAAATCCAGTTTCCTTGCTGAATAACAGCAACTTTTCCAGTTGAAAATAGTTGTTCAACTTGCATCGAATAATCTAAGCTAAGTACAGGTTGAACAGAATACTCACTTTGTAAATCTAGCATTCTCTTCATTTGATCGCCATACTCAAAATTAATCGTATCCGCTTCAAATGTAGCCATAATATCACTATTAAATTCAGGTGCAATATAATGATTCGCTAAATGATTTCCCATTACCCATAATTCCATTGCCGGAAAAGCAACAACTGCATCTAGGCCTAGCTCGTCTTTATTCGCATCAATTTCCGCAAAAGCAGCTTCTAACGCATCAAAAGTTGTTAATGAGCTAGGATCAATACCAACTTGATCAAAAACTTCTTTATTGTAAATTAACCCATAACCTTCTAGAGCAAATGGTAAGCCTAATACTTCACCACCATCTTCAATTCCATTTAAAGTTCCTTCCAAGGCAAGTGAGGCCGCTTCCGTATCAGATAAATCAGCTAAATAATCACGATACTCATCTAACTCTGTTGGACCACCAATGTTAAAAATAACCGGTTCATCACCTGAAGACATCTGAGCTTTTAATGATGCTGCATAGTCGCTTCCGCCACCAACTGTTTGAACCGTTAAATTAACATGATCATTTTCTTCCATATACAATTCAATCAACTCTTCAAATTGATCTCTAAATTCTACTTTAAACTGAAAAATATCAACATCTACTGCTTCTCCCGAAGATTGATCACCGACCGAATCTGATGCACAACCTGTAATAAATAAAACAAGAACTGCCAACATCGATAACGCGAAACCTAGTCTCTTTTTCATAAAACCGCTCCTTTTTCAATGATTAGTTTTTCTTGCATTTACAACTGTGCAATCGCTTGCATTTTAAGGTGTAATTTCCCTTGAAATAATCGCCAACTCAACTGCATTAATCAGAGTTTTATATTGCTCTACAATATCATAATTCAATTGAGTTACTCGGCTACCTCAATCGTGGAAGCGTTTGCATTTGTACATTTTCATAGTAACAGTTGTTATCATAACATGCAAGAGTTTTTTTGTTTGTTAAAATACTTTATTATCTACATTTCCTTTGAAAACACCTGTATAATTGGGTTTCTCTTTCTAACCTAGATTATTCATAGCCCAATCATAAAACCTGAATAAACCGCATCAAATCAATTAAAAATAACCAAT
>NZ_BAABDL010000058.1:0-33462 GCF_039539605.1 Amphibacillus indicireducens
TAAAAACAGCTTTTGAATGGCTTGACAGAGCCATTCAAAGCTGTTTTTGTCATTTTTAAGTGCGAAAGTCAGGTGTTTGTTTTGTCACTTATACAATATCAAAGATCGGGCTCCTTTTCACTTAATTAGTGAAAGATCGATTGTGTATTTTTAATTGATTTAACGCAGTTTCTTAGTGGCTTATGGTCGGGCTGTGAATAATCTAGGTTAATATCTGGTTAAGAGAAAACTATGAAAATTCTATGCAGAGTTTGTTCGAACAGACTTATTAATATTTTCCAATATTTTGTATGAAAAAGGAGAGGTCAGATGTTGGATACATACAATGTTTTTGACCGATATATGTCATGGAAATAAAGAACATAGAAAAAGAATATAACAGTAAAGTAGTTATAAATGATATGAATTTGTCATTTCCTCATAATGGATTGGTGTTTATAGTTGGTGAGTCTGGCTCTGGTAAAAGTACACTACTTAATATTATGGGGTTGCTTGAGCCTAATTTTAATGGTGGTTTACACTATGCTAATATAGAATTAGATAGAAGTAAAAAGCAGAGCAATAAGTTCCTTAAACGCTATTTTAATTTTATATTTCAGGATTACAATTTAATCAACTCACTATCAGTAAAAGAGAATATAGTGATATCAGTGGCAATAGCGGGCCAAAATTTTGATGAACTACAGTATCAGAACATAATTCAATTACTTCAAATAGATGAGTTAGTTGAACGTGAAGTGACTCATCTATCGGGTGGAGAGAAACAAAGAGTGGCCATTGCAAGGGCGCTTTTAAGAAATAACCCAGTCATACTAGCGGACGAACCGACTGGAAATGTAGATCAACAAAATTCAAAGATTATCTTTGAATTATTAAAAAAGATATCTGAGGACCATTTAGTTATTGTTGTATCACACAATGAAAGGGCCGCATATGAATATGGTGATCGGATAATACGAATAAGTGATGGCAACATTATAGAGGATACTGATAAAGGGTATCTTAATAATAAGAACCTGAATGATAAACTTAAAAGAGAAGATAATGAAAAAAAGAGGTTAAATTCTTGGATCAATACAATTACGTTAAATAATTTAAAACTTCGAAAAAGAAAAATGATTTCTTCATTTGTAGCAATGTTCCTTTGTTTAACGTTCTTAGGTATTGTTTTAGGGGTATTTAACTCTATGAATAATTTAGTGGACACGATTAACACCTCTGTATTAGAAAATGATAAGATGACATTAATCGACCATACTGTAGAAAACGGTTATAAACAAATTGATAATGAATTTATTGAAAAAATAAAATCAAAAGATAATATCGTCAAATCTGTTCCGTATTACAGTGAGACTGTCACTTTATCATCTGGTAAAGAAAGTGCAGATGAATTCTATGCTACATTTAATGTGGTAGATTATAGTGATTTTTTTCATGAAAGATTTGAAGATTTGAGTGGAGCGATGATAAGTAAGAAAAATGAAATTATATTAAATAAAAGTCTTGCAATGGCATTGTTTCCTGATAGTGATCAAAAGTATATTGGCGAAAAAGTTGTATTAAAAACAATTTCTGATATGGAAATTGAGTGTGTCATAGTCGGAATCAGAAGCCTAGATAGTGAATTATCTAATAATGAACTATATATATCTAGTGAACTTTCAGACTATATCTCTAGTAATCTAATTAATAACGCTATTCAAACAATTATTTTTAAAGACTCAAGTATATATCCAGGCGTTTATGATGTAGATATTAGAACGAAGGATTCAACGCCACAATATAAGATAGTATACGGAACTGACATTTCTGAGTTGAATGAGGCTCTTATTAATATTGAGAGTATTAATGAATTATTAAACATAATGGGGGTGAGCTCTAGTCTCTATAGTGTTGATGATCTCATTAATAATAAGTTATCAGAAGAAAGTATTAGGCTGATATTTAATACGCCTCTGCTTTTGACCGGAACAATTGAAAGAACAGAGCTCGCAGAAATAAAAATTGTTGGTATTTACAAAGAAAATAAAAGGACACCTTTATCAGATTTATCTCTAATTATTAACAATGAAATAAAAGAAAGTCTTAATCGTCCGCTATATAATTCACTTGATATTTATGTTGAGTCGCTAGACGCGGATAAAATGGCTCCCATTAATACTATAATTAATCAATTTGACTATAATAATGATGAGATTAATGAAGGTGTTGGTTTCACTATTTATGCTAAGCTTTCCGTTTTACTTATAATATTCGGTTTAATATCTCTAATTATTTTGAGTATATCATTTATTTTAATAAATTATTCAACAAAGATTAATATAAGAGATCGGATCTATGAAGTGGGGGTTCTAAAATCGCTGGGTGCTTCTAATCTTTTTATTTTTAAATTATTTGTATATAATAATTTACTTTTAGGTTTCAGTGTTAGTCTGTTAAGCGTGCTTGTGTTATTAATCGTTAATTGGCTAGACATTATAAAGGTTAGTGGAGTATCTGTCTTTAACTTTAATGTGGGGCATATGTTGTTAATTATAACGTTAGGTACTTTCGTTACTATTTTGGCTGGTTTACGTGAAACAGTAGCTATATCAAGAATGTCAGTAGTTAAAGCAATAAGTGAAAAACATAAATAATATTGATAGCGTTAAAAAACTAGTGAATGTAAACAGTTTAATATATCTATAGGCTAAAAATGTCTTTTGGTATAAGAATTCAGTTGAAGGAATCGCACTTGATCGTGAAGAAGCGAATAAAAATGCCGGTGAAGCAGATAAAGCAAAAGTACGCCCAGCAAGTGAACAGGCAGATTACTGAAAAAAATTGGTCATTAGAAACTAATGGCCAATTTTTTTAATTGTCCGTTTTACGATGATTTCAGTCAACCAATAACCAAGCAGAATTCCAAGCGCGTTCAGTAACCAATCATCAATATCAACGACTCTTGTAGCATAATTTAACAGGTGTAAAATATATTGTCCGAGTTCAATAACGATTGGGATAAATAAGGCGAGAACGAGTGCTTTTATTCGATTGACTCGTTTATAACTGAGCCAAATGCCAATTGGCCCGGTAATTATCACATTGCCCATTAGATTAATGATGATTAGCTTTATCGGCATAAAACCATTGATCAATTGATTATAATAAAGATCTATCGTTGAAAAAACGACAAAATTATACGGTTGCTGATCATATACGGGACCAGGTTGAAACCAAAGAAGGTAACAAAAAGAAGTGAGATAAAAGAGCATTAAAATATTCATTAGTTCTTCATCTAATGATTTAAAGTTTTTGCGAATTGACTTAAAAATTAAATAGATTATTAAAATTGGAATCGCGAGTTTGATGCTATCTAACAATATAAGACGGTTCATTTAATACCCCTTAGTTTTACTAAAATTGACGTTGCTATAAATTCAATCTTAAGTATACTTTGAATCGTTATTCAGAACAACATACTAGTGAATTAAATTTGGATTGATTAAGGTTATGCAGAGCAAGAACGATAGATTCTGTTGAATCACAGATTGAACAATGTTATATTTTAGATAGTTAGAGTTTTTAACCAAATACGGGAAACAGGTAGCGAATTCATGGGTAATAATCGCTATGATACGAAGCGATAATTTGAATTAGAAAATGTTTTGATCATGATTGTTTATTTTCCTCAAGGATTGGACAAATATTTGAAGTCGCCTGAGTAAATCTGTCCGAAGTGGACCCGACATTAGACAAATATTCATCTCAATTGTACTAAACTGTCCCATGTTACCTTACTTCGGATATTTTTAGTTCTTTAATTTGAAATCTGTCCGATAGAGCAATCGCTTTTGAAGCTGAAATTTAACTTGACGTAGTTTGGAGGGATGAACCCATGTACGAGTTTTTATTAATATCTTTAATTGTGATGATCATTATCGGGCTTCTGATTAAGAAAAAATACAATATCGTTATACCCCACTTTGGATATCGTCATGTGAACGAGACACAAAAGCGGGTTGAATCCATTTTAATCATTTTATTTATTCTCGGTGGTTTTTGGGTGATCTTTTTTCCGCCAACTAATCTAAATGTTTATGGTTTGTTGTTTGCTTATTATGCGATCTTTTATGGTTTCAGAGCATATATGGAGTATAAACACGATCAAACGGAAAAGAAATATCTTTTTCACGGGTTTTGGTCGATCGCTAGTTTAATTGTATTCATCGGATCGATTGTTTTTTGGTAAAAAGTTTTTTAAATGAAAGTGGTGAAAGATTGTGCTTGAAGATACTGGTGAGCGTGTGATTCCAGACCAGATGGAAGCAACGAATCGACTGTTAATTGAACATGTTGCACGCTATCAATTTGCGACGTCTTACGTTTATGGAAAGGTGCTGGATTTTGCTTGTGGAAGTGGTTATGGTACACATCTAATTGTGAAGTCAGCTAAAAAACAAGTTGAGCAAGTGGTTGGAATTGATTTTGATCGAGATGCGATTGCGTATGCAAAGAATCGATACTATCATCCAGCATCTGAATTTATTCAAGGGGATGTAACAGACCCTAACTTACCAAGTAAATTAGGGCAATTTGATTGTATTATGAGTTTTGAAACGATTGAACACATTGATGATGAAAAGCAGTTTTTAAACAATATTGATCAGTTGTTGAAACCTGGTGGCAGATTAATCTTATCAACCCCATTTGGTGATGGGAGAGATCGTCCGTCGGGTGTTCCATTTCATGTTCATCAATTAACGATCAATGAATTTAAGCGCTTGTTTGATGAGTTTGCCTATCAATCAGTCGAGTTTTTTTATCAAAATGGTGCGCTAATTGTGCCGGAAGGCTTTGAAATTGACCAATACTTTCCGTTGGGGATTGTGATTTGTCAAAAATAAATACTTATCAGAAAAACTCCGATTAATTTTGGAGTTTTTTTGGTTTGTTTAAGAGTTAATATTTTTAGTGAAATCATAAACGTTATCTTTTGAAAAATACCAGTTTTGATGATATATTAGAGTTATAGAAAGATTGTGAATTACTTCACTAATATAGTGTGTGTAATTGATCTATCTTTTCTTAAAGCTAAAAATAATGGGAGAGTGACTTGTATGAAAGCAGCTAGAATTTACGGGGCAAAAGATGTTCGAGTAGAAGATGTAGAACTTAAAAACCTTGGCACTATAGATGTAAAAATAGAAGTTGCGTGGGCGGGAATTTGTGGGTCAGATTTGCATGCGTACTCACAGCCAGAAGGTTTACTACCAACAGATGAAGTGCATCCTCTTTCAAATCGAAAAATACCTCTAACGTTAGGTCATGAATTTAGTGGCACAATTACTGAGGTTGGAAGTGACGTGACCTCACTAAAAGTAGGCGATCGTGTTTGTGTTGAGCCGAATCTTCGTTGTGGTACATGTAAAGAATGTCGTGAAGCAAATTATCATTTATGTAGAAATAGTGGTGCAGCGTTTATTGGTCTTGCTGATGATGGTGGGTTTGCGGAGTATTGTGTTTTAGATGAAAAACATGTTTACCAAATTCCTGATCATATGTCACTTGAGCAAGCCGCTCTTGTTGAACCTACTGCTGTTACACATCGCGGGGTAGAATTGGCTGGAGTCAAAGCTGGTGACAAAGTATTGGTAACCGGAGCAGGTCCAATTGGTTTATTAACTGCTTTATGTGCACGTGCTGCTGGTGCGACTTCTGTTTATATCACTGATGTTTCTAAAGAGCGTTTAGAATTAGCGAATTCATTTGGATTCGTTACATCACTCAATCCTACAGAAGAGGATGTTGTTGCGAGAATTATGAAAGATACAGATAACACTGGTGTAGATGTAGCGATCGAATGTGCAGGTGTTCAGGCAACGTTTGATACATGTTTATCAGCGGTGAAAATAACAGGAACAGTTTGTTTAGTTGCTCTTTTTGCGGAAGATCCTAAATTACCAACATTCCAAGCACTTATAAAAGAAGCTAAGGTTGTTTCTAGCTTGGCTTATGCAAATAGCTATGATCGTGTGATTGACTTAATTGCGAGTGGTCAAGTCCCGGCAGAAAAAGTGATTACTAACAAGATTGGTTTAGAAGCTATTGTTGAAGATGGTTTTGAATTATTACTGAATGATAAGAGTCAATCGAAAGTTCTTGTTAGTTCAAAGTAGTGGATTGTTCAGATTAAACTAATTTATAAATGTTAGCCCCAAAAACTAAATTTTGGGGCTTTTCTAATTGATGAGCAACGTGCGACTGGTTTTATAATGGTTCGTCTCTACCTACATAAGAAAAATTCATCGACATTTTTTGTCCGATTTGAGCCATGTCTTCATTAGATTCTTTCATGCCATAAATGACCCACTCCCGAAGTAAATTATAGAATGCACCAACCCAAAATAACATTTCATATTTTTCAAATACCTGCTTGTCCCGATTTGAGATCTGTTCGACCATCGTTTCATTAATGCTTGAAAGGATGATTGCATCAAAGCCGGCCTTTTGTAAGATCATAAATTCATCTGCATATGTTCGAACACGAGTAAAAACAGACAACCAAAAGTTGAAGTCGTTGTGGTGATTTTTGTGTAAATCTAAAGAGTCAGTAATCGTTTCAACGATCGTTTGTAAATATTTATTTAAGATATCTTTTTTTGATGAGTAGTTGCGGTAATAAGCTGATCTTGAAACGCCAGCTCGTTCGACAATATCTGTGATTGAAATGTCGTTAAAGTTTTTTTCTTTCATTAGTACTAATAGTGCTGTTTCAATGCATTCTTTCGTAAAGCGATTTGATGCCTCGTTAGATAAGCGTAGGATATCTCTGTTTTTTTGTTCTGGTTTTAGCGCCATTACAAATTCTCCTTTTTTGTCTAGTCCGAAGTGAATATAATTGTAAATTTACAAAAATGGTACTACAATTGTATCGATGAGACAATTGTATCATCGGGAAACTTTAATGACAATCTTTCGTTTTTAATAAAAAATAAACAAGGATAAAGGGGAAGTAACCATGAGTTTTGTAAGGGTTGTTGATGAATATAAACGGTATCAGATGGGTGACAATACGATTGTTGCGAATAATGGTGTTTCATTTGAGATTGAGCAGGGTGAATTTGCAGTAATTCTTGGGCCGAGTGGGGCGGGGAAGTCAACGGTGCTTAATATTTTAGGTGGTATGGATAAACCAGATGAAGGTGAGATTTGGGTTGATGGAAAAAATATCGCTACATATTCAACGAAACAACTCACTCATTATCGCCGGGAAGAGATCGGGTTTGTTTTTCAATTTTATAATTTAGTTCCTAATCTGACAGCAAGAGAAAACCTTGAATTAGCGACACAAATTTCTCCAGATGCTTTGGATGTTGATGATGTATTAGAGAGTGTTGGACTCACGCATCGGCGCGATAATTTTCCTGCTCAGTTATCTGGTGGTGAACAACAGCGAGTCGCGATTGCACGTGCTTTAGCAAAGAATCCGAAATTACTATTATGTGATGAGCCGACGGGTGCGCTAGATCTTGAAACGGGTAAACAAATTTTGAGGCTTTTACAGAAGACTGCGCATGAAACAAAGACAACGGTCGTTGTTATTACACACAACTCGTCGATTGCATCCATGGCTGATCGGGTTGTGTATATCCATGATGCGAAAGTACGTGAAATCGTTGAGAATCCACGTCCGCGATCTGTAGATGAAATTGAATGGTAAGGAGTCGTTGGGCGTAATGAAAAAAACAGCAGTGCATAAATTAGTCATCAGAGAAATATTAAATTCGAAAGCTCGATTTTTCTCCATTTTTGTTTTGATCTTATTAGGTGTTGGTTTTTTTGCCGGTTTACAGGCGACGGGGCCAAACATGCTGGTGACTGTGGATGATTATTTTGATAGTCAAAAGCTCTATGACGCTCATGTTCAATCAACGTTAGGAATTGAGAATGCAGAGATTGAGCTTTTAAGTGAGTATGGTCATGCTGAGTTCGTTGAAGCGGGATTTAGTCAGGATGTATTAGTTGGTAAAAGCCGCCATGTGATGAAATTAATCAGTTATCATCCGGATAAGCAATTGAATCAATATTTAATCGAGAGTGGTCGTTTACCAGAAAGAAGTGGTGAGATTGCTTTAGATGAACGAGATATGATTCAAAATCAATATGAAATTGGCGATCAAGTTACCCTTTATCCTGATCGTGATGAAACGGATTTGTCGGAGCAATTTGAGCGAATCGATTTTGAAATTGTCGGTTTTATCAGAAGTCCACGTTACTTTACTCATGAGTCACGAGGGCAAACGCCAATTGCTGGTGGTCAACTTGATGCGTTCGGTGTCATTTTAGAGGAAGACTTTAATTTACCTGTTTATACAGATTTATTTATCACTTTTTCTAGTTTGCGGGTAGAAGATACGTTTAGTGATGAATATAAGAATCAGAGTCGCACATATGGATCAGATATTGAGCAAACTTTAGCGGGTTATGCTCCGGAACGTTTGGTGGAGATCCAAGTAGAAGCTGAGAAAGAAATTGATGAGGCTGAAGTGGATATTGCTGAGGGGCGTGCGGAGTTAGAAGAAGCGAGGGCAGAATTAGCTGATGCTCGAGCCAAGTTAGATGATGGTCAAGAGGCAATCGAGGAGGCAAGAGCTGAGCTTGAGCAAGGATATCAAGAGTTAACTGCTGGGGAAGCTGCTTATGAACAAGGTTTAGCTAAGTTTAAAACAGAGATGAAGCAGGCAAGAGAACAACTAGAAGCTGGTCGTGTGGAGCTTGAGTTAGAAGCAGATCAACTGAATCAAGGTTTGGCAGAGCTAGAATTGGGAGAAGCGGAACTGAATCAAGTAAGTGGGGAAATTGAGCGTCAACGTGAGCAACTATTAAATCAACAAGAAAATATACAAGGTTTATCGGATGTAATTGCAGTGCCAATTGATTTTATTCCTGAAGCAGAAATTGAGCGCATTTTAGCTGAAACGGAATCTGTTGAATTAAATGGACAAACGCTGGCGGATCTATTTGCAGGTTATTTTGCTGGAGTCATACCGGCAGAGCAAGTTGAGCGAGTAGTTAAGCAAATCAATGCAGAGCTTGAAGCGGGTCTAACACAAATAGATGAAGCAACTACTGAAATTGTGAGACAAAGATCGGAGTTAAATGCTGGTCGTGCTGAATTAGAAGCGGGTCAAGAGCTGCTCAACGAAGCCAGGATTAAATTAGATCAACAAACGGGTCTGCTAGAACGAGAGCGATCGAAAGCTGAGGCTGAATTAACTACTGCGAGAATAGAACTTGATCAAGGCTGGCAAGAATATAATGAAGGAATTGTTTTGCTTGATGAGCAAGATATTGAGTTGAGCAAGGCTGAACAGGAATACGAAGAAGGATTAGCTACTTTTGAGGAGGAATCTGCAGATGCGCTTGAGGAAATTGAAGAAGGCGAAGTGGAAATAGCTAAAGCGCGTGAGGAGTTAACTGATTTAACGGAACCAACTTATTACACCTTTTTAAGAAAAGATCACGCTGACTTTGTCCAATATGAAGATAATGCTGGGCTATTGAGTGAGCTTGCAACGATATTTCCTGCTGTTTTTTTTGCTGTAGCAGCACTCGTAACACTAACGACGATTACTCGGATGATTGAAGAGCAACGTGGAGAAATAGGGACACTAAAAGCATTTGGTTATCGTGATCTGGAAATTTCCCTTAAGTATTACGTATACGCACTGGGTGCAAGCTTGCTAGGGACCCTTTTTGGATTAGTACTCGGTTATACATTTTTACCTGTAATCATTTTTAACGCCTATGGAATGATGTACAATTTACCTGATCTTATTTTGGCAAATTATTGGTCTTACACAGTCATTGCAACTGCGATCGCAATGATTTCAACGGTCGTTACTGCATGGTTTGTTCTTCGGTCTGATCTTAAAAGCCAGCCTGCAGTCTTAATGCGACCGAAAGCACCAAAAATAGGGAAACGAATTTTTCTTGAGCGAATGACACTCGTGTGGCGTCGACTTGATTTTATAAAAAAAGTGACGGCACGTAATTTATTCAGGTATAAACAAAGAATGTTGATGACAATCGTTGGTATCGCTGGTTGTGCAGCTTTGATCATTGCAGGTTTTGGAATCAGAGGGGCTGTAGAAGGTTTGCTTGACTTACAATTTGGTAATGTGATGAACTATGACGCGATGGTTATTCTTGATGATGAAGCAACTGAAGAAGCTCAAGCTTCTTATCAACAATTTATTGAATCGTATGACGGAATCGATCAAGATATAGCTGTTTTCCAGCAACAATTTGAAGTCAGTTATGAAGGCCATCCGACACAAGGACTGACAGTAATGGTTCCAGAAGATATCGGCTCATTTAATGATTTTATTCAATTAAAAGATCGCAAATCGGATCAAGCATATCAATTAACTAACGATGGTGGAATTATTACTGAAAGATTAGCGAATTTATTTGAGCTTGAACCAGGTGATGACTTGACGATCATCGATAGTGATAATCAATCCTATCAAATTAAAATTACAGCCATTACTGAAAACTATACCGGTCATTATTTATATTTGACCAAAGCAGTTTATCAAACAGAGATAGCTAATTCATTAAATTATAATTCAAGCTTGTTAAAACATGATCAAGACGATACTTGGGAAGATCAGCTTTCAGAACAGTTAATGCTTGAAGAACAGGTGATTTCAGTATCTTTCATTGCTTCAATGACTGAGGCGTTTAGAGATTCAATGGCAAGCTTAAATATTGTTGTTGTCGTCTTGATTCTCTCAGCAGCTGGTCTCGCTTTTGTTGTACTCTATAATCTGACGAACATTAATGTTTCGGAACGAATTCGGGAACTGTCAACGATTAAGGTGTTAGGTTTTTATGATAATGAGGTAACGATGTATATTTATCGTGAAAATTTAGTTCTTACTATGATGGGAATCCTAGCAGGTAGTATTTTTGGTCGTTTCTTGTTTAGTTTTGTTATGGAGACCATAGCTATGGATAATATGATGTTCAATCCAGCACTACATTGGACCAGTTATTTATATGCAGGATTGTTGACGTTACTTTTCTCAACTTTAGTTATGTGGATGATGCACCATAAATTAAAACGAATCGACATGATTGAAGCATTAAAATCAAATGAATAACTTTTCGTAACCAAAAAGGCATATCCGAACATTGGGTATGTCTTTTTAAAAAAACATTCGCTTTTACCCTTGACGGATAATTTTTTTCCTAGTATGATAACGATATAAATTGAAAAATTCGTCGTATAATCTTGAGAATAAGGCTCTAGAGTTTCTACCGACCACCGTAAATGGTCTGTCTACGCAGAAGATAAAAGGAAATTGCTATAATAATATTCTTTTTTATTATTATCTTCTCTCGTATATTTAGACACACTCTAGAACAGATTAAATGTAAGAGTGTGTTTTTTGTGCGGCGAAAAAAGAAGGGAAGAAGAAAAGATGTTAAACAAGTATTTTAAGTTAGATGAATTAGGGACAAATGTTAGAACTGAATTTACAGCGGGATTAACAACATTCTTAGCGATGGCGTATATTTTGTTTGTTAACCCAGATATTCTGGGTGCAACTGGGATGGATAAAGGTGCTATTTTTACAGCCACAGCTTTATCAGCTATTTTTGGTTCGTTGGTTATGGGTCTATTAGCAAATTATCCAGTTGCTTTAGCTCCAGGAATGGGTATTAATGCATTTTTTGCATTTACAGTTGTTATTGGAGCAGGGATTCCATGGGAAACAGCATTAACTGCTGTTTTAGTTTCAGGGATACTGTTCTTGTTATTATCTATGTCAGGCGTTCGTGAACAAATTATTAACGGAATTCCAGCAACATTGAAATTAGCTGTTGCAGCCGGTATCGGATTGTTCATTGCTTTTGTTGGTTTTCAAAGTGCAGAGATTATTGTAGGTGATGAAGCAACATTGGTTGCACTTGGTGATTTTACTCATGGACCAACTGCACTAGCTATTTTTGGTTTAGTTGTTACTGCAATTTTAATGGCTTTCAAAGTAAAAGGTGGCGTATTTTATGGAATGGTGATCACGTCTGTTGTTGGTATTATTTTTGGAGAAATTGAATTACCAACTCAAATTGTATCAGGCGTTCCAAGTCTTAAGCCGACATTCGGTAAAGCTTTTCTGCATTTTGGTGATATTTTCACTTGGGAAATGGCTGTAATTATTTTAACATTCCTATTCGTTGACTTTTTTGATACGTCAGGTACATTAGTAGCCGTTGCTGGTAAAGCAGGTTTAATGAAAGATAATGAGTTACCACGTGCAGGTAAAGCTTTACTAGCTGATTCATCTGCTACTGTTGTTGGAGCAGTTTTAGGTACATCAACAACGACTGCATTTGTTGAATCTGCTACAGGCGTTGGTGTTGGTGGACGTACAGGTTTAACATCTGTCTTCACTTCATTGTTCTTTTTCCTAGCATTATTTTTCTCACCATTATTGTCGGTTGTGACATCTTCAGTAACCGCACCAGCATTAATTATCGTTGGTGTATTGATGGTATCTAGCTTGAAAGATATTGAGTGGGGTAAGATAGAAGTTGCTATTCCAGCATTCTTAACGATTATTATCATGCCGTTAGCTTATAGTATTGCTACGGGAATTGCAGTCGGATTTACGTTCTATCCAATCACGATGTTGGTAGCAGGTAAAGGTAAAAAAATTCACCCGATTATGTGGGGATTGTCATTGGTGTTTGTTTTATACTTGATTTTCTTATCATGAATTTAAATCAAAAAAGCGTGTCGCTCGTAAGAGCCGACACGCTTTTTAAAATCTCAAAACTTGAATGCAAATCTCAAAACTTGAATGCAAATCTCAAAACTTGAATGCAAATCTCAAAACTTGAATGCAAATCTCAAAACTTGAATGCAAATCTCAAAACTTGAATGCAAATCTCAAAACTTGAATGCAAATCTCAAAACTTGAGAGCGAATTTTTCAGAGATTATTACAAGACTATCGAACAGTTTTGGCAAAGAATTATTACGACGTCAAGTTAGCTTGAACCATGCTTATATAGCATTAAATTTAAGAGAACCAAGTCGATTCTTTTTATTTTCGCTTAAGAAAAGTGTCGTCTATGTTAAAATTAATTTATAATAAATGGAGATAATATAGTATTTAGAATTCACACGCCGATTACGATAAAAAAGATTTGGTCTTATCGGTTAGAATGGGTGGCGATAGATATTTTAACGCCAAGAAAGGTAGGATAAAGAAGTATGTCGAACAAATTGAGAAAAAAGCAACGGAATCAGAAGCAGAACAAAGTCCAGAAACAGGATCAACAAAAGAAAACATTTGAACGGATGACTGACGAAACGATTGATCAGTGCCTTGAAAGAATTCAACAAGCGGGCTACTCACCAGTAAGAAGAATTGAGAAACCAATTTTTAAAGAAGTCATTGAAGATGGTGAAAAGAAGCTCATTCCCGATCAACAACGAGTAATATTTGAAGCAATTTTGAACAAAGGCGAACATTAAGTTGGATTTATCATTTATTGTTCGATTTCACCATTGACTATAGTCAATAGAATTGTTATTATACAGATGTAGAAACAAATGATAATTGAATTGAAATTACCTCATATAAATTTGAGAATATGGCTCAAAAGTTTCTACCCGTTACCGTAAATAATGGACTATGAGGGAAGATGGAACTGTCCAATGCTTAATTAGATTGGTCTGTTCATTTAGACGTGGCTTGGCCAAGGCTTTTGTGTCTCTATTTTTAACTAACCTAGGCTGAGAATTCTATTAAAGATGTGAAACCCACCTATTCATCTTCTCTCATAATGATGAGAGATGTGAATAGGATTTTTTAGTAGATAAGAAAGTATAACAACTTTCTTACTACATAAGTGCAACTAAAGCATTCGCCTAAAGGTTTGGCGAATGCCAAGTTTTCTAATCTATAATAACTCAAACGATTGAGGGAAAGAGGGATTGTATGGTTCAAGTAGGTGTCATTATGGGAAGTATTTCAGATTGGGAAACAATGACTAACACATGTCAGACCTTAACTGAACTCGGAATTAACTATGAAAAAGAAGTGATCTCGGCACATCGTACACCTGAAGATATGTTTAAGTATGCTGAAACAGCACGAAATCGTGGCTTAAAAGTAATCATTGCAGGAGCTGGTGGGGCGGCGCATTTACCAGGAATGGTTGCAGCAAAAACAACGCTTCCAGTGATCGGTGTGCCGATCCAATCTAAAGCTTTAAACGGGATTGATTCATTACTATCAATCGTCCAGATGCCAGCGGGTGTACCTGTTGCAACCGTGTCGATTGGCAGAGCGGGTGCGACAAATGCGGGATTATTAGCGGCACAAATTTTAGCGACGAACGATCAAACGATCGCTGAAAAACTAACAAACTACCAAACATCGTTACAAGAAAAAGTGACTGAAATGAGGGATCAGCTTGCCGACCAATAGCTTAACTCTTGGAAAAACAATTGGCATTATCGGTGGTGGACAACTCGGACGGATGATGGCAACAACAGCTAGACATATGGGCTATCGGCTCGTCGTTCTGGACCCAACACCAAATTGTCCAGCAGCCCAATTAGCTGACAAGCAAATCATTGCCAATTACGACGACTTTGAAGCGATTAAACAGCTAGCAACTCTCGTTGATCTCGTCACTTATGAATTTGAAAATGTTGATCTAAAAACAGCTCGTTATTTAGCAGACAAAGGTCTGCTACCACAAGGAACAGCATCCCTTGAAGTGACACAGGATCGTGAACTTGAAAAGCGGCTAATGGAAAAACTCAATCAGCCCGTTGCGCCATTTGAAATCATAAATCATCAGGATGACTTCAAACGAGCTGTTGAAAAAATTGGTTTTCCCGCCGTTGTCAAGACATGTCGCGGTGGTTATGACGGCAAAGGACAAATGATTTTAGAGTCGATCGCAGATTTAGCCGAAGCAGAAGTGATGCTGGGCAACAATCAACGACTGATTTATGAAAAATTAATTCAGTTTGATCGCGAAGTATCGATTGTTTTTACCCGGTCACAAGCTGGCGTGATTCAGTACTTCCCGATTGCAGAAAATGAACATCGCGAGCACATTTTAGATAAAACAATTGTGCCAGCTCGGATCTCAGATTCAGTTGCCAGACAAATTAAGCAAGCAGCTGAAGTTGTTGCAACAGCACTTAATGTCGTTGGTACATTTGCAATTGAGTTTTTTGTTAAAGGTGAAGAGATTTACATTAATGAATTGGCGCCACGGCCACATAATTCAGGTCACTTTACAATTGAAGCGTGTAATGTCTCGCAATTTGAGCAACATATACGTGCGATTTGTAACTTGCCACTGATTCCAGTTTTATTTCATGGCGGGGCAGTAATGGTTAATCTACTGGGGGATAATCTTCACATATATAGAGAAAAAATCAATCAATTAGAGACAGCGCATCTGCACTTTTATGGTAAAGATCAGATTAAACCAAAACGTAAAATTGGTCATTTAACATTTGTTGCGGGTGATCGAGACCAATTAATCGACGAATTAACAGAACGGAATTTAATCTAGGAGGATAAAAGATGATTGAACGTTACACACGACCTGAAATGGGAGCGATTTGGACAGAGGAAAATAAATATCAAGCATGGTTAGAAGTTGAAATTCTTGCCTGTGAGGCGTGGAGTGAGTTAGGTGTCATTCCATCTGATGATGTTAAAAAAATTCGTCAAAACGCATCATTTGATGTCGACCGAATCTTAGCAATTGAAGAAGAGACACGCCATGATGTCGTTGCCTTTACACGAGCGGTATCTGAAACACTTGGTGACGAGAAAAAGTGGGTTCATTATGGTTTAACATCAACGGATGTTGTTGATACGGCGCTATCTTATTTATTAAAACAGGCGAATGTGATCATTCGAAAAGATTTAGAGCGATTTATTGAGATTTTGAAAAATAAAGCAATCGAACATAAGCATACCGTGATGATGGGACGGACACATGGGGTTCATGCGGAGCCAACTACATTTGGGCTGAAGTTATCACTTTGGTATCAAGAGATGCTGAGAAACTTAGAGCGATTTAATGCAGCAGCAGAAGTGATCGAAACTGGGAAACTATCTGGAGCTGTTGGAACATACGCCAACATCGATCCGGCAGTTGAAGCATATGTTTGTGAAAAATTAGGCTTAAAGCCAGCTCCTGTTTCAACTCAAACATTGCAACGTGATCGCCATGCACAGTATGTGTCGGTGCTCGCCTTAATTGCGACCTCAATTGAAAAGTTCGCAACTGAAATTCGTGGACTTCAAAAAACAGAAACGAGAGAAGTTGAAGAGTTTTTCGCGAAAGGACAAAAAGGTTCATCAGCAATGCCACATAAACGAAATCCAATCGGCTCAGAAAACATGACCGGTATGGCACGAGTCGTTCGAGGCTATATGATGACGGCATATGAGAACGTTGCTTTATGGCATGAGCGTGATATTTCGCATTCATCAGCAGAACGTGTGATTTTACCTGATGCGACAATTGCCGTTGATTATATGCTCAATCGGTTCAGTCGGATTGTCGACAATTTAACGGTTTTCCCTGAAAATATGAAACGAAATATTGATCGAACGCATGGGGTAATTTTTTCACAAAGAGTGTTACTATCCTTAATCGATCAAGGTATGAGTCGCGAAGAAGCATATGATCTCGTTCAACCAAATGCGATGAAAGCTTGGGAAACAGAAACACATTTTAGAACGTTAATTGAACAAGAACCACGAATCACCGAAATCTTATCACAAGACCAGATTGAAGATTGTTTTGACTATACGTATCACTTGAAAAATGTCGATCAAATTTTTGCAAGAATGGGCTTAGCATAATCTATGGGAGCACTCATTCACTTGAGTGCTAACCCTTAGTAAACATCACTTAAGGGGTGCAGTCTGATGAAAAAAGAGCTTCTCTATCAAGGAAAGGCAAAACACGTTTACCTTACCAATGAACCAAACGAATTAATTTTATCCTATAAGGATCAAGCGACAGCCTTTAATGGTAAAAAGAAAGAGATCGTTACCGGAAAAGGCCGATTTAATAATTTGATCTCTGCCAAAATATTTGACTATTTAACTAAAGAAAATGTTCCGAACCATTTCATTAAATCACTTAATGATACTGAGCAACTCGTTGAACAAACGTCAATCATTCCACTTGAAGTCGTTGTCAGAAATCTAGCGACAGGGAGTATTGTCAAACGCTTAGGATTTAAAGAAAAAACCGTTTTTCAACCAGCATTAGTTGAGTTGTATTATAAAAATGATGCTTTAGATGATCCAATTATTAACGATCAACATGCATTTTTACTGACGCATACAACGAAAGAAGAAATCGAGTTAATTAAAGGTTATGCGCTAAAGATTAATCAACTGTTAAGACCATATTTTGAGCAGATCGATGTTCAATTAGTCGATTTTAAACTTGAGTTTGGTCGTAATCAAAATGGAGAGATTATTTTAGCAGATGAAATTTCACCAGATACGTGTAGGCTCTGGGATCTTGAAACAGAAATGAGCTTAGATAAAGATGTTTTTCGTCAAGGGACGGGAGATTTACTTCCTGTTTATCAAGAGATATTAAATCGATTGGGGGAGATCAAATGATTAAAGCGGTAGTCGAAATTAGGTTGAAAAAAGGGGTACTTGATGCACAAGGGCAAGCGATTGGAGAGGTACTTGATCAATACGATGTAGACGGGGTTGAGCGTGTACGGGTTGGTAAATTAGTCGAATTGAGTTTTGCCACAACTGACAATATTGAAGAGCAAGTTGAAGCGTTATGTGATCAATTACTCGTCAACCATGAGATGGAGGAATACAGTTACAGACTCGAGGAGCGTGGTGACGAGTGAAAAGCGCGGTAATTGTTTTTCCAGGATCGACGGATGATTTGTATGAGATTGCTAGTGAAGTGTTGCCAGGCGATGTTGATCGAATCTGGTATAAAACTAACAACTTAGCAGACTACGATTTAATTATGCTTTCAGGTGGTTTTTCATACGGTGATTATTTAAGAGCTGGCGCTTTAGCGGCTCGAACGGCGATTTTAACAGAATTGAAAGAACGAGCAGATCAAGGTCAATTGATTCTTGGTGTTGGCAATGGCTTTCAAATCTTATTAGAAGCAGGTTTACTTCCTGGTGCGATGTTGCAAAACAAAGGCCTTGATTTTGTCTGCAAAAGTAATAATCTGATTGTTCGCAATAATCAAACGCCATTCACAGGAAAATATACTAAAAATGAAGTGGTATCAATCCCGATTGCTCATGGAGAAGGCCGTTATTATTGTGATCAGCAAACACTTGAGCAGTTAAGAATAAATCAACAAATCGTCTTTACTTATCAAGAGAATCCAAATGGTTCAATTGAAAATATTGCGGGAATCGTCAATCAGTCAGGCAACGTACTTGGCATGATGCCACATCCAGAACGAGCAACATCGACACTCTTAGGAAGTGAAGCTGGATTGAAACTGTTTCAATCAATCATCGAAAATTGGGGGGAAAACCATGTCACAGAAGCTTGAGCCTACACCAGAGGTCATTGAACAAGAAAAAAAATATCATGAAATGGGTTTGACGGATGATGAGTATCAATCAATTGTTAAGATTATCGGCCGGAAACCAAATTACACGGAGACGGGGATTTTTTCCGTCATGTGGTCTGAGCATTGTAGCTATAAAACATCAAAACCGTTGTTACGGAAATTTTCGAGTGAAGGGCCACAAGTTATTCAAGGGCCTGGTGAAGGTGCTGGTATTGTTGACATCGGTGATGGACAGGGGCTTGTCTTTAAAATCGAAAGTCATAACTCACCTTCAGCAATCGAGCCTTACGAAGGGGCAGCAACTGGTGTCGGTGGTATTATGCGTGACATTTTTTCAATGGGTGCAAAACCGATCGCAGCACTAAACTCACTTCGATTTGGCCGCCTAGATTTAGAACGGACCAAATATTTGTTTAAAGAAGTCGTCCGTGGCATTGCTGGTTATGGCAATCGGCTCGGTGTGCCAACAGTTGGTGGTGAGATTCAATTTGATGATTGTTATGAAGGCAATCCTTTAGTCAATGCGATGGGTGTTGGCTTAATTGAGCAGAAGGATATTCAAAAAGGGGTTGCAACAGGTGTTGGTAATACGGTTATTTACGTTGGTGCAAAAACCGGTCGTGACGGGATTCATGGGGCGACTTTTTCATCTGTTGAATTAGCTGAAGACGGTACAGGTCAAGGATCCGATATTCAGGCGGGTGATCCTTTTGTTGAAAAACTATTGATCGATGCTTGTCTTGAAGTGATCCATTCAGACGCGTTAATCGGCATGCAGGATATGGGAGCAGCAGGTCTGACTTCATCAGCGAGTGAAATGGCGAGTAAGGCTGGCATGGGAATGGAGCTTAATTTAAATTTAGTTCCCCAACGTGAAGCGAATATGACGGCATATGAAATGATGTTATCCGAATCGCAAGAACGGATGTTACTCGTTGTTAAACAAGGTCATGAACAAGAGATTTACGATCTATTTGAAAAGTATGATCTTAAAGCTGTTGCGATTGGTAAAGTGACTGACGATCAACAATTTAGATTAGTACATAACGGGGAGATCGTTTGTGATATTCCTGTTGATCCATTAGCAGAGGATGCACCAGTCTATTATAAAGAAGCGAAAGAACCTGAATATTATCAGGAGTTTCAAGCGTTACCAAATTATTATCCAGAAGTGACTGATTATGAACGGACATTAATTGAATTATTACAGCAACCTACAATTGCAAGTAAAGAATCGGTCTATCAGCAATTTGATTCAATGGCACAAGTTAATACTGTTGTTGGACCCGGGTCAGATGCTGCTGTACTTCGGATTCGTGGGTTTGATAAAGCAATTGCGCTAACAACGGATTGTAATTCACGCTATATTTATTTAGATCCTGAAGTTGGTGGTCAAATTGCCGTTGCAGAAGCAGCCAGAAATATTGTTGCTTCAGGTGCAAAACCACTCGCTTTAACGGACGGACTTAATTTTGGCAATCCAGACAAACCAGAAACGTATTGGGCGATGGAGAAAAGCGTTGCAGGAATGGCGAAAGCAAGTGTTGCGCTTAATACACCTGTCGTTAGTGGTAACGTCTCGTTGTATAACGAAAAAGCAGGTACACCAATTTTCCCAACGCCAATTGTCGGAATGGTCGGTTTACATCGTTCATTAACAGATATTACAACCTTATCTTTTAAACAAGCAGAAGACGTTATTTTATTAATTGGTAAAACTAAAGCTGAGTTCGGTGGCAGTGAACTACAAAATCTCTTAGAAGCGAACTATTTTGGTAAAGCACCAAGCATTGATTTAGCGATTGAGAAACAGCGACAAGAGCAACTGTTAACTGCGATTCAATCAGGGCTTGTCCAGTCAGCTCATGATCTATCAGAAGGTGGCTTAGCTGTTGCACTTGCTGAAAGTTTGTTTGGAACGGATGCGTTAGGCGCTGATGTGAAGCTATCAGGTGATGCAACGACGCTATTATTTAGTGAGTCACAATCGCGTTTCATTGTAACTGTTGCGCCTGATCAAGTTGAAGCATTTTTGCAAACAGTCGCAGAGGCAACAATTATTGGGCATGTGACAAACCGGGAAAAACTTGAGATTACAGTTGGTGAGAATACGGTTATTAATCAGTCGATTGCTCAACTTGAAAAAGCTTGGAAAGGAGCTATTCCATGCTTGCTGAACTCAAAGGTTTAAATGAAGAATGTGGCTTGTTTGCGATCTTCGGGCATGAACGAGCAGCTGAACTCACTTTTTATGGCTTACACGCCTTACAACATCGAGGCCAACAAGGTGCTGGGATTGTTACGAGCAATGGTGAGCAACTCTCGATTCATAAAGGAGTTGGATTAGTCAATTCTATTTTTAATGAGCAAAATTTAGCTACGTTGAAAGGAACGAGTGCAATCGGTCATGTCCGTTATGCCACAGAAGAACAGAGTGGTTTTGAAAATGTTCAGCCACTCCTGTTTCGTTCGCAAATCTCAAGCATGGCACTGGCTCATAATGGTGAAATCGTTAACGATTTCGCCTTAAGGTCACAGCTTGAAGCGCAGGGGAGCATTTTACAGACGACATCAGATACCGAAATTATCGCTCATTTAATTAAGCGAGGTGGATATCTTGCTTTAGAAGAAGCGATTAAACAAGCACTTGGAATGGTTAAAGGTGCGTATGCTTTTGTCTTATTAACGGAAGATCAGTTGTTTGTCGCCCTTGACCCTTATGGCTTAAGACCACTATCAATTGGAAAAGTTGATGATGCTTATGTTGTTGCGTCTGAAACGTGTGCCTTTGATTTAGTCGGTGCTGAGTACGTTCGTGAAGTGAAACCTGGTGAACTGATTGTAATCGATAAAAATGGACTGAACAGCACGATGTTCGCATCCCCAATGCAACGGGCGCTTTGCTCGATGGAGTATGTCTATTTTTCACGACCAGATAGTGACTTGAACGGAATTAATGTTCATGCAAGTCGAAAACTAATGGGTAAGCAACTTGCAAAAGAAGCGAGTATCGAAGCGGACGTTGTTACAGGCGTTCCCGATTCAAGTATTTCAGCAGCGATTGGTTATGCAGAAGAATCAGGTATTCCGTATGAGCTTGGCTTAATAAAAAACCGTTATATCGGGCGAACATTTATTGAACCAAATCAATCATCACGTGAAGAAGGCGTGAAAATGAAATTGTCTCCAGTTCGAGGGATCGTTAATGGCAAGCGAGTTGTCATGATTGACGACTCAATTGTTAGAGGCACAACGAGCATGCGAATTGTTCGGCTCCTAAAAGAAGCGGGTGCAACTGAAGTGCACGTGCGGATTGCTTCACCTCCAATTAAAAATCCATGCTTCTATGGAGTGGATACGACGGCTAGTGAGGATTTACTTGCCTCTCAATATTCAATCGAAGAAATGGCTGAAAAGATTGGCGCAGATAGTTTAGCATTTTTGTCTGTTGAGGGACTTGAAAATGCACTCGTCGATGAAGACTCAATTGAAACAGGCATTTGTAAAGCCTGTTTTACGGGGAGATATCCAACTGAAATCTACCCAAGGGAAGTAAATGCGAATGGAAAAGGAGCAGGAGCATGAGTGATGTTTATAAAGCGGCTGGTGTCGATGTCGAAGCAGGCTATCAAGCTGTTGAACTAATGAAAAAACACATTAATCGAACGAATCGAACAGAAGTGATCGGTGGTGTTGGTGCTTTTGCAGGTTTATTCGATTTAACCGGATTTAGCTATCAAGAACCTGTACTTGTTTCTGGAACAGATGGTGTTGGCACAAAGCTAAAACTTGCTTTTGAACTTGATCGCCATGATACAGTTGGTATTGATCTTGTCGCAATGTGTGTTAATGATATCGTTGCTCAAGGTGCTGATCCATTATTCTTCCTCGATTATATCGCTTGTGGAAAAAATCACCCTGAAAAAATTGAGCAAATTGTTAAAGGAATTGCTGATGGCTGTGTTGAGAGTGGTGCTGCTTTAATCGGTGGTGAAACAGCTGAGATGCCTGGCATGTATCAGAATGGTGAATACGATTTAGCGGGATTTGTTGTTGGGATTGCCAATAAGCCTGATTTAATTACAGGTGAAAAAATTAAAGCTGGTGACGCTTTAATCGGCTTGTCATCAAGTGGCGTTCATTCAAATGGCTTTTCCTTAGTTCGAAAAATTTTAACTGATCAAGGCTTGAAATTAACCGATCAGCCGAGTGAATTAACGACAACAATTGGCGAAGCTCTATTAGAGCCAACAAAAATTTATCACCAAGCGATTAAGCAATTGAAAAAAGCAGTTGAAATTAAAGGAATTAGCCACATTACCGGTGGTGGATTTTATGAAAACTTACCACGTGTTTTGCCTGATCAACTAGGAGCTGAAGTTTGGCTTAATCGTTGGGAAATTCCAGCGATTTTAACTTATTTACAAGAGCAAGCTAATTTAACGATTGAGCAAGCATTAGGTGTCTTTAATATGGGTGTTGGCATGGTTGTCGTTGTTGACGAAGAACAAGTTGATCAGGCATTAGCGACGTTGAATGCCAGCGGTGAGACAGCCTATTTAATCGGTCGAGTCATTGATAAGTCAGGGGTGAAGCTTGTTGAGCGCTAAAACACGCTTAGCGATTTTTGCTTCCGGGACAGGTAGTAACTATCAAGCAATTGATCAAGCGATCAAAACAGGTGAACTTGATGCTGAGATTGTTTTACTCGTTTCTGATCAACCTGGAGCGAAAGTGATTGAAAAGGCAGACGAAAATCAGTTAGCTAAATTTATTTTTGACCCGAAAGATTATCAAAATAAGTGCGAATTTGAAACAGAAATTGTTAATGAACTCCAAGCACATCAAGTCGATTGGATTGTGCTTGCTGGCTATATGCGCTTAGTTGGACCAACTTTATTAAATCAATATCAACGCCGAATCATTAATATTCACCCGTCCCTTCTCCCAGCATTTCCAGGCTTAGATGCGGTCGGTCAAGCACTTGAAGCAGGGGTTAAGCTTTCAGGAACAACGATTCATTACGTTGATTCTGGGATGGACACAGGTGAAATCATCGCCCAAGAATCCGTCCGAGTTAAACCGGGAATGACCAGAGAAGAACTACAAACAGCCATTCAAAAAATCGAACACGAACTCTATCCAAAAACGATTCAAAGATTAATTTTAGAGGGGGATTCATTTTGAAAAAGAGAGCATTACTGAGCGTATCAGATAAAACAGGTTTAGTAGACTTTGCCCAAGGACTAATTAAAGCAAACTATCAATTGATTTCAACGGGTGGTACGCTAAGTGCACTACAAGACGCAGGATTAGAGGTCCTACCTGTATCAGCAGTGACAAACTTTGAAGAAATTTTAGACGGACGGGTTAAAACACTGCATCCAAAGATTCATGGCGGGCTACTTGCACGCCGAGAATTACCAGAACATCAAGAGCAACTAGAACAATTCGATATCACACCGATTGATCTCGTTGCCGTTAATTTATATCCATTCAAAGAAACGATCGCTAAACCAGATATAACCGAACAAGATGCAATTGAAAATATCGATATCGGTGGGCCGACAATGCTCCGAGCGGCAGCGAAAAACTTTGCGTCGGTCACAGTTGTTGTTGATCCAGCAGATTACCAACAAGTACTTGATCATCTGGGCCAAGATTCAGTCGAACTTAGAAAAAAACTAGCTGCTAAAGTATTCCGCCACACGGCACAATATGATGCTTTAATTGCGGAGTATTTTACCGAATTAACCGAAGAAACAGACCTAGAAGCATTAACGCTTACGTATGAAAAAGTTGATACATTACGTTACGGGGAAAACCCACACCAATCGGCAGCGTTCTATAAAGAAGCGGCTATTAAAGGTGGCTCGATTGCCCATGCGAAGCAATTGAACGGTAAAGAGCTCTCTTATAACAACATTCAAGATGCCAATGCAGCACTGGAAATTGTGATGGAATTTAGCGAGCAACCTGCGGCTGTCGCTGTTAAACACATGAACCCATGTGGGGTCGGGATTGGGAATACGATTGAGCAAGCTTTTCAAAAAGCATATGATGCTGATCCAATCTCAATCTTCGGTGGAATCATTGCTTTAAATCGAGAAGTTGATTTGGTGACTGCTGAAAAATTAGCAGAAATTTTCTTGGAAATTATTATTGCACCAAGTTTTGCTGAAGATGCACTTGAGTTATTAGCGAAAAAGCCAAACTTAAGATTATTAGCAACGTCTGTTGAACCGGATCAATTTGATTCGAAGAAGGTTGTCAGTGTCCGTGGCGGTTTACTCGTCCAAAATCGTGATCTTGGCCGGATTGAAGCAGATGATTTAAAACTTGTTACAGATAAAGCGCCGACAGCCGAGCAACTAGAAGAACTACTCTTTGCTTGGAAAGTCGTTAAGCATGTGAAGTCAAATGCGATTGTCGTTGCTAAGGATAATCAAACGATCGGTGTCGGAGCGGGCCAGATGAACCGTGTCGGTGCAGCTAAAATTGCCTTCGAACAGGCAGGTGAGAAAGCTGAAGGTGCCGTTTTAGCATCGGATGCGTTCTTTCCGATGCCAGACACCGTTGAAAATGCAGCTAAAGCCGGGATTAAAGCGATTATTCAACCAGGTGGCTCGAAGCGTGATCAAGAGTCCATCGATATGTGTAACAAATACGGCATTGTCATGGTGATGACAGGGATGCGTCACTTTAAACATTAAAATGAATGATTGATCGTTTGCTAGTCTTTTGATTCTAAAAAAAATGGGGGAAATCAAATGAACGTGCTAGTTATTGGATCTGGAGGACGAGAGCACATGCTCGTCAAAAAACTAAAGCAGTCAGAACGAGTTACAAATATTTTTGTTGCACCGGGAAATGCCGGCATGCAAAGTGAAGCGACGTGTGTTAAGATCGAGATTGACGCAATTGAGGAGCTTGTTCAATTTGCTAAACAAGCACAAATTGATTGGACAATTGTTGGACCAGAATTACCACTATCACAAGGCATTGTCGATTGGTTTCGAGCGGAAGATTTAAAAATATTCGGGCCAACGAAGCGCGCCGCTCTAATTGAAAGCAGTAAAGATTTTTCGAAAAATTTAATGAAAAAGTATCAAGTGCCAACAGCTGAATTCGAGACGTTTACCGATTCAGTCAGTGCAAAGGCGTACATTAAAGAAAAGGGTGCGCCGATCGTTGTCAAAGCAGATGGGTTAGCTGAAGGTAAGGGTGTTGTTGTTGCGATGACCGAGCAGGAAGCGTATCAGGCAGTCGACGAGATGCTTGAGAGCAACCGCTTTGGCGATGCGGGTGCGCAAATCGTGATTGAGGAATTTTTACTTGGCAAAGAGTTTTCTTTGTTTGCTTTTGTTGAGGGTGTGGCAGTTTATCCGATGATTCCAGCGCGTGATTATAAGCGGGCATTTGACGGGGATCAGGGGCCAAATACGGGTGGAATGGGTGCTTTTGCGCCTGTGCCGGATGTGTCTGAGGCTGATCTGAAGTTTGCAGTTGATTCTGTTTTGAAGCCTGTTGCAAAGGCGATGGTTGAGGAGGGGCGCGCGTATACGGGAGTTTTATATGCGGGCTTGATTCAGACGAAAGATGGCATTAAGGTGATTGAGTTTAATGCACGGTTTGGTGATCCTGAGACGCAGGTTGTGCTTCCGTTGTTAGAAAATGATTTAATTGATGTGATTGAAGCGGTTGCTATGGGCGTTGATCCTGAGCTTAGATGGAGAGATGCTTATGCGGTTGGGACTGTTGTAGCTTCGAGTGGTTATCCGCAAACTTATCGGAACGGTTTGTTTGTGCCAGAACTTCGTGAGATCGAGGATGGCTACTTGATTCATGCGGGAACAACACTCAATAGTCATTCGCAACTCGTTTCAAATGGTGGGCGTGTCTTATTAGTCGGCTCTGTCCAAAAGAGCTTAATGGAAGCAAACGAAAAAGTTTATCAATACTTGAAAACAATCGAAAAAACTGAGAATTTCTTTTATCGGACGGATATTGGGGTTGTTTAAAATTGGACTGCAGGACTAATTATTTGAGTTAACAATTAGCCCTGCAGTTTTTGTTTGCAAGTAATTCCTTAAAAATTGTTTTTTGTATAAACAACTGTTACATAGTTTGAAGGTGGTGTAACGCGCTTAAGCCATCAAATAACACAAGCGGGTGATAACCGTTTGTTTGATAATGGGCATTGCAGGCTGTGCCGTATTGATGACCACAGGTCGTAAAATTTGGCTGAATCCAAATCAAAAACAAAATGCATACTTGGCTTAAGCGTTTGAATCCGTCGATTCAAATTTTTGATTGAGCTTTTTCATCGTTTCTTGATCAAACGTCTAATTTAAACGTGATAGAGTCGGTTGTGAATTTAATCGTCTCTTAGCCAGAATCGTGGTAAATATCGGTTCATGTTTTAATTCATCCATATGGTCGTCTGTATGGTAACCTGAAATATGTTGGAAAATCTTTTGAATGATGACATCATGATTAGGATGTTCTAGGTAGTCTACAGATACAATATCAAAGAATGGGCTTCTTTTCTTTTAAATTAATGGAAAAAAGAATGTACTTTGTTTATTGATTTGATGCAGTTTCTTAAGGGTTTATGATAGGGCTGTGAATAATCTAGGGTTATATCAATTCTTCCAGGTCCACCTAGTTATAGTACCAAAGAAAAGCAAACTTTTATTGAAAATTATTTGTCATTTACTAATCTAGCATTTAAACCTTTATGGTCGTTATTGATCAAGCCGGGCTCAATTATATTGGTGTAAAGGAAGGAGCGGAAAGAAAGCTTAGACTAGTATGGATGGGATTTTTGAAATAGATGAGTCAGGCTTTGTCAGTAGGCCCTTCGTTGTTCAGAATCTATATAACTAATTATCTCTATTCACATACCAAGTAGACTGTGCTTCCCACATTGTTGCATACTTCCCCTTACGCTTAATCAATTCGTCATGACACCCAACATCAACAATCTTCCCCTTGTCCATTACTACAATTCGATTAGCAAATTTGGCCGAAGCAAGACGATGTGTTACCAAAATGGTACATTTATCTTTCGATAAACGCCTAAACTGGCTATAAACTCGTTCTTCCTTAATGGGATCTATAGCAGCGGTTGGTTCGTCAAGCACAATGAGGCTATTTGTTTTATAAAGTCCACGAGCTATGGCTATTCGCTGCCACTGTCCTCCAGAAAGGTCAATGCCACCAAATTCAGTTGAAAGCATTGTGTCAAGTGTGATAGAGCCGTCGTCAAAATCACAATCTTGAAGAACTCTTTGTATATTGTCATGATTTTGAATTTCTTTCGTATTGCTGATCGCTACATTTTCCGCTAATGTCATCTTATAACACAGAAAATGTTGAAAAACCCCCGAAGTTTCTCTGAAAATTGAACTAGGGTGTGTATTGCTACTATTTAGTCCACCTATTTCTACTGTACCATTATCGGGACGGTAGAGCCCAACAAGTAGGCGAACCAAGGTGGATTTACCAGCACCGTTCTCGCCCACAATGGCAATTGTTTCACCCTCTGAAATAGTGATCGTTGCATCTTGCACTGCTATTTTATTTGTTCCAGGGTAAGCAAAATCCACATCTTTTGCTACAATTCCTTTTGAGAAGTTAATAACAGCCTCTTCTCCATCTACTTCCTCCATATCCATCAATCTATAGTATTTTTCAATTTTACCTATGGTTTCACTACCTTGACTAAATTGTGTTGATACTAGTTCCTCCGCCATAGAAAAAATTTGTGAAAGTACTCCAAAAATCGCTACAAAGGTACCAATACTAATTTCTCCAGACATAGTCGAATTAAAGAGTATTAGAGTGGATACTCCGAATCCAATAAATGAAACCAAACCAAGAATTAATCGGATAATAGCTGCTTTTCGCTCTACTTTCCACGTCTTTGTTGTCAATAATAACAATGTATTACTGAAAAGGTTCCTAAAGAAACCAAAAGCCCCAAGTATACGAGTTTCTTTGAAGGACAGTTGGCTTGATATAGCTTTTTTATAGTAAGTATACTGGCGGCGAAGAGGCGCACTTTCATTCTCTAACCCTGTAAACACCTTCACCTGAACTAATTGTCCCAAAATCGCTGGTACAAATGACAGGAAAATCACTAAAGGGAGCAGGGGCGATAGTCCAAAAAAATAAATGGATACAGATACAAAAAATACACCATAATACGTGAACACACGCAAGCAATTGGTAGAAAAACTTCCTAAGGCCTCATACTCTATACACCTTTTCGATTTATCTATGTTGTCCAAAAAATTGGGATCTTCAAAATGCTTTGCTGATACGCGACTAAGCTTTAGCATAAGTTTTGACATAAACTTACCAACATTTTTATACGATACATAACCTAGCAAGTACTGATCAATCCCCCTAAGCACCTGTTGACCTATTGTTACAGCTGCCATTGCGCCCAATGCAATCCCTACCTGCAAATAGCTGGCATAACCCATGCTCGCCTCAGTGATTAAGTCAAATAATTGTTGCGTGACTAAAATCCCTACTATCCACGAAAGAGAACTAAGTACTGTAACACCATGTTCTAACACAGCCCAACCTTTGGAGGCCTTGATATACTGTAAAACAGACCGGAACACAAGGTATACAAGTCCATACTTGTATCTTTTGCGTATCACTCATACCACCTCCTCTGCAATTCGAACATTTTAGCATATACGCCCCTCATTTTAATTAATTTATTATGGGTTCCTCTCTCAGTAATTTCTCCGCTCTCTATTACCAAAATTTCATTGGCCAACTTGGTAGAACCTAGACGGTGGCTGATAAAAATTGTAGTTTTACCTCTCATAAGCTCTTCAAATTCTTGATAAATTCTACTTTCCGCAATTGGATCCAAGGCAGCCGTTGGTTCATCCAAAATCTTTATAGGTGCTGGGCTTATTAACGAGCGTGCAATAGCTACTTTTTGCCACTGTCCACCTGATAGGTCTGAACCGTCCTTGTCAATTTTTCCGAGAGGTGTGCGTAATCCATCTTTCAAATTTGTAATTGTATCTGTCAAGGCAACCTTATCAGTAACTTTATGAATATCTTCGATACTTACATTTTCTGAAGTATTACCAAGGGCAATATTATCCGCAAGAGAAATCTCATATCTAGAAAAATCCTGATATACAACTGAAAACATAGCCTTTAAAGTAGATGCTTCATATGTACGAAGTTCCTTTCCGTTAATTAAAATCTCTCCGTCATATACATCATATAGCCCCGTTAGAAGCTTAATAATGGTAGTTTTACCCGATCCATTTGCACCGACAAAAGCAAAGTGATTACCGACCTCAATATCAAATGATACATTGCGTAAGGCGTAGTTTTCTGCATTTGGATACTTAAACCACACATTTTTGAAGGACAGTCTCTCAAAAACTGGTGGTATTTTATCAGGCAAATCAGTTGCACCCTCCTGTAAATCCAGAGCCATAAACGCCGTCAAATCATCCATACACCTCTTAGCATATGAAAGGTTTTTTGCTGCCTCTTGTAACGTCCCTCCAATGGATGTAGCCATTGTAAAAACAGCTGCAACAATTCCCATGAACATACCAGGGTTTAAAGTCCCAGCTATAACAGGCTTTATAAGAGTAAATGATATAAGTAAAGCAATAACCGACATAAAAATACCAGTAGCCTCCATAGCCATTTTTGTTCTAATCGCTACCTTTTCCTGTATTTTTCTAGCTATTTCAAAGTGCTCACCATGGAGATTTACAATATAGTCCGCATACCCAAAAAGAGTACGCTCCTGTGTGGCTTCACGACTAGTCAAGATATCATCGCTATAATAGCTAAAGCGACGTTCGTAAGGCCAAGCTTCCATCCAAGCATTGTAGTTTTTACCCCCAGCCTTAAGTGACATCCAAAGCAAAGGTATACTCAAAATGGCAATCAATATTGTTGCCCACCAAACCTGTGTCAGAATCAAGGACAAAATTGCAGCTATCGAAACAATACTACGAGCAACTGTAGTGAAAGCACGTACACCATTCAGCATGTTTTCAACAATACCTTCAGATAAACGCTCCACGAGTTCACAAGTATCCGAGTCTTCAATATATTTATATTTCAGACTTGCCCGTGTGTCTAAAATAGTAGGTTCAAGCTTAAACTCTATAACAATTTTAAGTCGCGATTGCAATAACCCCAAAAGATGATCAAATATATTACTTATAGCAACAACACCTAGCAACGCTCCAAGTGGGGCATATACTGTACTTACTATCAATTCATCTGCAATTACTGCAAAAGCAGTATCTACAAAAAAAGACGTTGCAAAAACAATCGCAAATGTGGATATTAGAGCCTGTGTGAGTTCCAATAAAACAAATGCCACTAGCAATAATGGGGAAATTTCAAAAGGAATACGCAGTATATCAATCCATTTGTATTTTCTTGTTTTTAACATTAAATCATGCCCCCTCTATAATATTTTTATATAAAGCATTGATATCTAATGCTGATAATCACCCATAAATAACTCTTCATATGTCATCTTTTTATCGCTATAGCCACATCTAACACCAAATTCAAACAATCTTTTGCTGGCCGAGATTATTGGATGATTCATTCTTTGAATTTCGCCAGTTACTATGGTTCTGACAACTTTAACGTTCATGTCCGGCTTGGTCAATTCAACATAATAAACATCTCCACCAATTTTATCTTTAATTAGACTCGTTATTTTTTGAATTAAATCATAGGAGCTGTTAAATTCAAAAACTGGCTTTCCTATTACTGTTTCCTTATCTGTTTTGCCCAGTACATCCTTATTTACTAAAAAATGCTGATTATAAAGATTAACTAGACTTGTAGACAAAACACTCCTAGTTATTGAGTTAGATTTACTACCTCCAAAAAGAGAATCGCAAAACTGTGTAGCTTCTGTAATAGAACGTTCAAGTGCTATTTCTGGTGATATATGACACCCAAATCCGTTATAAGAATACTGCGAGAAATTTTCTCTATTTGTTACATAGGTTCTAAATACAGGAATCGTCAAATCATTGGTATAGTCACGTGTTATAATGTCGTATCCCATGGATTTAACCTTTGCTACTATTTCTTTTACTTTCGCACTACTTGAACTCGTATAGTCAACTATAGGTAATACATACGGGTTGGATTGACCTATAAGCCAAGCATCATGCTCAATGACCTCAAAAAGTCCATGTAATATAGCATCCTCTAATGTTGCACCTGACGCAACCCCCGTTGACGCTGTTCCAAACAGTGCACCCTTAAGTTCAACGTCAAACATAAAAACTAAAAAAGCTGGCACTAACTTTTTACCCGCACCAGATAGGGAAGTTGCAACAACCCAATCGGTTTCGATATTTTCATCAAACTTTTCGTAAGCCGTATTTTTGTTCATTATCGTGCTAGCTAAGTATGGCATATCTATAGCAAGCGTCTTTACATCTTTGTATTTAGCGGCAACAACTGGGACATCACCTGTGTATTGTCTACTAATATGTTCTATCATCTCAAAACCTGCAGAAAAATAAGCTTGAGATTTTGTAAGACCCTTGCCTGCCCCCCTATCAGGTCTTAGGATATATGATAAATCGGATGTACTCATTTCATCGGAATATGCACTAAATGAAGGTGTAATATCTTTAAAAGGGTTACCATCATCAAACTCAATCCTAATTTTAGATCCTAGCTTTTTAAGATCCTTATCTAGTATTTCCTTGGTTTCACTTTTGGTTTTTGAACGAATACCGCCTGTTTGGTATTTAACGGTATCATAGGATAGGTGGGTAGAGTTTGTGTCTAAAATCTCGTTTAAAGCTGGCTCCGTGTTAATTTTAATGTAATTTTTGTTGATTCCTTTGCAAAAATCGCAGTGAGTGGTTGGCAACTTTACTTCTTTGTCTAGACTCAAAGATGTGGTTTTAAAGAAGTATTGGCAGTTTATAAGTTCTGACGACAAGCCGTTAAAATGGCTTGTTATTTCAGTGTATACTTTATTAACCAAGTACGATATAACACTCTCTTCAAATTCCAATGAAATACTATGTGAATATTTAAGACTTTTTAAGTCATTAATCCCTATCTTTTCATCACAAGAAATATGAGTATTTATATTTTTGAGCTTAGAACTTATAATGCATTCCAAGCAGACACTTTTTTTTAGGCACAACTAACGGTCCTACCATAATATCAATACCGTTAAAATTAATTTGGACAAAAGGCTTATTATACCTATATAATTTTTCATTTACACTTAATAAATCTGCATATGTGCAATCAGACGGTGCAAATATAGCCGCATCAAAATTGCAAATAAAAGTATCCTCGAGAAAGTTAACGGTAGTTATACGAAAACATTCTTTAATCTTATCGAATTCGTCACTCAATGCACCATCCCCTATCACTAAGGTTTTTGGCGGTTTTTTGGTTGTAGAGTTAGTTTGAGGAATCTTTATAACCCCTTCATTCAAAATAGTTAGTAGAAAATTTCTAACTTCTTGCATTGAGTATCTATCTTTTAAATTTTTTTCAATTTCTTCAAAAGTATTATTTCCATCAACATATAACAATACCTCTTCAAGAAGAGTAGGCTCACAATAAAACACCTTAATTTCCCCTGAAGAAAAGGAAGAAATCACCCTATTGCCATCGTTTCGATAGTTGTATAATTCATTAATTAATGGTATATCATATGGATCATATCTCATAATATCTGCTCCCCCTAACTAATAGTCGTATTGTCAAAAATTTATAAGTAAAAACTTCCGTTTTTATTGATTTAATGCTATTAACCACAAAAAAACTT